>JASHVA010000036.1 GCA_030039715.1 Thermoplasmata archaeon
GTGAGCCACCGGTCGGCCAGCTCCGCGGGAGCGTAGACGAACGAACCAGAGGGTCCTCGAGACCTTCGGAACGGGATTCCCTGCTCGTCGAACTCGGGACGTTCCGCTCCGATCTCCACGACCTGCTCGGAGAGGCGCACGGGGAGCGTGACGCCGTCCCGGGACAGCAGGAGCACGTCGTTCGGTTCGTCCAGTACCACCCACTCGACCGGGAGGAGCAGATGGAGGTGGATAAGATTCGGCCGGAATCGGCTTTCGGTTTCGGTCTCGGTCCGGGAGAACCACGCCACCGTGCGGTCGTCCACCGTCGCGAGGCGCTGGAACTGGAAGGAGCGTTGCCGGAACTCGAGGACGTTCACCTCGAGGTCGCCCGCGGTCAGCACGACGCGGGGGACGGGGCGGGCGTACATAACTCGCCTCCAGAAACCGCGCGCTCGGCGACCGGCCGCGAGCCAGCCTTATAAACCGACGACCGTACCCGCGCCCGTTCGGACGCGGCCTGAATGAAACGTTCCTCGCGGGTCTGGAAGAAGCGCGGCCACATGCGCTGGAAGTGGCGCAAGAAGCGGATGCGGCGCCGCAAGCGCGCCCAGAAGATGCGCAAGCAGTGAGCGCGCCCGAACGGTCCGGTCACCAGCCGAGCCGGTCGAGCTTCCGCGCCGCCTTCGTGGACTTCTTCCACTCGCGGTAGTGGTCCCGGCACAGCGGGGCCCGGCGGCCCTTCTCGGGCAGCTGAGGGAACGCCTTCCGTGCCTCCGCGAGGGAAAGCCGTCGGGCCGAGGGCGCGCCGCAGCCCGGGACCAGACACGGCGCGTCGGCCTCGTCGTCCGACGGCGGCGTCGCGGGGGGACTCATCGGCGGGCCTGCCGCGCGACGATCTCGGCGACCAGGTCCGGGATCTCGTACGGGAAACGGGCGACCTTCGCTCCCGCGGCGGAGAGCGCGGCGAGCTTCGTCTCCGCCGTCCCCCTTCCCCGCGAGATGATCGCGCCGGCGTGCCCCATGCGCTTCCCCGGCGGGGCACTGCGACCGGCGATGTAGGCGACGACCGGCTTCGTCACGTGATGCCGGATGTACTCGGCCCCGTCCTCCTCGGCCGTCCCGCCGATCTCGCCGACCAGCACGATCACGTCGGTCTCGGGGTCGCCCTGGAAGAGGGGGAGCGCGTCCACGAACGACGTCCCGACGACGGGGTCGCCACCGAGCCCGATGCACGTCGACTGGCCGAGCCCCCGCTCCTTGATCCCGTTCACGATCTCGTAGGTCAGGGTGCCGCTCCGCGAGATCACGCCGACGCGGCCCGGCTGGAAGACGACGTTCGGGATGATGCCGACCTTCGCCTTCCCGGGCGCCGCGATCCCGGGACAGTTCGGGCCGATGATCCGGCCCCCCTTCGACCGGGAATAGTGGTACATCACCAGCATGTCGTGGAACGGGATGTGCTCCGTCACGACGACGGAGAGCAGGATCCCGGCGTCAACGGCTTCGATCAGAGCGTCCTTCGCGTACGGGGCGGGGACGAAAATGCACGAGGCATTCGCCTGGGTCGCGGCCACGGCTTCCCGGACGGTGTCGAAGACCGGCACTCCTTCGACCTCGGTTCCCGCCTTCCCGGGCGTCACGCCGGCCACGACCCGGGTCCCGAACGCCTTCATCTGGCGCGTGTGGACCGTCCCCTGGTGGCCGGTGATCCCCTGAACGAGGACGCGGGTGTTTTCATCGACGAGCACCGTCATGCCGCTCCTCCCGCCGCAGCGATCACGGCCTGGGCGGAGTCCTTCAACGTCGGGATCGAAGTGATGCCCGCGGCGCGGAGGATCTCGACGCCCTCTTTCTCGTTGTTCCCACGGATGCGGGCGACCAGCGGGAACCGTTCGGCGTCGGGGACCTGCTTCATCGCCTCCACGAGGCCCCGCGCGACCGTGTCGCACCGTGTGACCCCACCGAAAATGTTGAGGAACACGGCGCGGGGCTTCGCCCGCGCCATCAGGAGGAACGCCTCCGTGACCTTCTTCGGGTCGTCCGTGCCGCCCAGGTCGAGGAAGACGCCGGGGTTGCCCCCGAACTCCTTGAGTACGTCCAACGTCGCCATCGTGAGACCCGCGCCGTTCGCGATCACCCCGATGTTCCCGTCGAGCTGCACGAAGGCGATCTCCTTCTCGCGGGCAATCTCTTCGAGCGGTGTGCGGTCGTCCCGGATGTCCGCGTACTCCGGGTGGCGGAACGCGGCGTCGTCCTCGATGATGACTTTCGCGTCGAGTGCCACGAGTCCCTCGCCGACCACGGCGAGGGGGTTGATCTCGACGAGCTCGGCGTCTTCCCGATTGAACAGTGTCCAGAGGGAATCCAGCAACCGGTCGAGTGACTTGGCGACAGGCCCCGTCACGCCCAGGACGTGCGCGACGCGCCGCTTCTCGTAGGAGGCGAGGCCGGGGAACGGGTGCACCGGAGTGCGCTCGATGGCGGTGTCGTCCACGGTTTCGATCTCCATGCCGCCCTGAGCGCTCGAGATCACGATCGGGAGCCGGAGGCTCCGGTCGAGGGTGATCGAAAGGTAGAGCTCGCGGGCGATCGGGAGCTTCTCCTCGAGGAGAACCTCCCGAACCTTCTCGCCCTTGAACTCCAGCCCGAGGATCGCCGCCGCTGCGGTCTTGGCCTCTTCGGGAGTGTTCGCGAACCGGACCGCACCGCCCTTGCCGCGGCCGCCCGCCAGCACCTGAGCCTTCACGACGCACGGCAGCGGGACGGTCCCGGCTCGGGCGAGCGCCTCCGCCTCCTCCGGCGTGCGCGCGACCTGGCCCCGCGGCAGCGGGATGCCGTACTTTCGGAACAGTTCCTTGCCCCGCCACTCGGCGAGCTTGACCATCGAAATCCTCGGCGCGCGGAGGCGGTCGGCGTCTTAAGTTGGACGGGGGCTGCGACCCGCTCGGGCCCGCGGCCGCTCCCGTGTCTCGCCGGAACCTTCGGCATCGATGAGACCGGCCTCGAGCAGGAGCTGCAGGAGTCGCTCGTGCTTGTGTTCATCGGACTCCATGCTCTCCCAGAGGATCCGCATCATCCCTCCGAGTTCCGGTCCGAGGTCGATCTCGCTCGTCGCCTCCGCTTCGTGCTCGCGTCGAATCAGGTCTTGAACGTCCGCCCGGGAGATGCCCGTCGGGGTGCTCGACGCGACGCCTCGATCGAGGTACGGCGCGAGGGAGGCCACGATCTCGGCGTGCCGCAGGCTGTCGGAGGCGATCTGCCGGAACAGCGCGCGCGTCAGCTCGTCCCGCGAGCGCTGGGCCAGCCGCATGCACTCGGCCACGGCGTTCTGCTCGCCCGCGATCCGGTTGCGGAGCCAGCCCGGTATCTTTCGACGGAGCTCGGGGCTCAGGGAGTCCCGAGCGGGCGCGCGGGAGCGGCTCTCGTGATCTGCGCCCTCGGCCAGTTGGATCGCGGCCTCGAGCACTGCGGTCGAGCCCGCGCCGCCCTTCACCAACTGCTCGGCGGTCTGGCGCGCGATGCGTCGCACGCGTTCGTCGGCAAAGTACGCGGAGATAGCGGGACCCAGCCGCTTACCCGAGAGATACTGAGAGACCGAGGAAGGCACGATCCCCAGGAGGGCGGCGGCCTTCCGTTCAGGAAGGCCGAACCCCTCGACCAATTCCCTCGCGACGAGCGCCTGCATCACCTGGACCGAGGCGATCGGCGAGGGGACGGGGTGGCTCATCCGCCCCGAGCGAGCCGGGCGGGGTAGATAGCGGCTCTGCGCAGGCGGGACCCGGGCGCGCGCCGCGTCGACGAGTGACTACGTCACGCCTCGGCGTCGCCGGTCAGACTGCGTTGACGGCGAACCCGAGGGCGAAGCCGAGCATCACGCCGATGTACACCAGCTGGTTGCGGCGAATCGACAGTTCCCGGGTCGCGAGCGGCTTGAAGGCGACGCGCAGCATCGGCAGAATCACGTACGCGATGGCCCCGATCGCGAGGGCGTCGAAGATCACGATGAACAGGTCGTTGCTCCAGTAGTAGCCGATGGCTCCCCCGATCAGCGTCGGGAGGCCCCCGACCAGGAACAGCCCCACCATCATCGAGAGGCGGCGGCTGACCGAGGTCCCGAGGAACGGCGAGGCGATCGGGAATCCCTCGGTGACATTCTGGAGGAAGAAGCCGACGAAGACGACCGCGAGGATCCCGATGGCCCCGGCGGTCCAGTTCACGCCGAATACAAGGCCCTCGGTCAGGTTCTGGAGCCCGATACCCAGGGCGATGATGAGCGCCGTCGTACGGGGGCCGGAGTCGACCGCCGCAGACGGAGAGCCGCCGGCATCTTCGGCGGCTCCGGGCACAGCCGGCGCGCGCGGGATGTTGTCCACAAAGTAGAGCGCCAGGAACGCGACCAGAAACGCCACGAAGAACGCGACGGAGTATTCGAGGCTCCCGACGTACCCTCCCGAAGTGTAGATGATGGGGGAAGCGTCAGAGAAGACGTCCGCGAGAAGGAACACCAGAATGCCGATGGCCACGGCGTTCAGGCCGATCGCCCACCGTCCCTGAGCCCGCTTGCTGTACACGACCGGCAGCGAGAGGAAGATCGAGAGTCCCATCGCCGCAGTCAGCGCCATGAAGAGCACGAAATCGCTCATGGTGTTCGTCCCCCCTACCAAGGGGCGCCATTTAAGCGCTTTGTCTGTGAACTAGCGACAGATAATTTTCACTGTGTGAACGGACGGGATGAGGCCGTAGAAGCACTCGATCTCTACCCGACTTCCCGCCGGTGGCTCTCCGCAACGACGGTGGGCCAAGGACCGGGGTATCGGTGGTCGGACGCCCATATAAGTCACGTTGTGAATGTCTGTATGACGGGCTCACAACGCAAACTCCCTCGGGGCGAGCACGAGGGAACGACCGCCGATCGCCCCCCGTTCCCGGTCGAGCCGTGCTCGGTATCCCGCCGGCCGCGCCCCCACACCTACCGCTAGCGGGGTCCGCGGGCGGTGGGGTGGCGCGCCGGACGGACCGGCGGGCGGCGGCGGGAACCTCGCGGGGCGCGCGGTTCTTTCGTCGCCGGGTCGCGTCCCGGAACTTCCAGGCCGCGTCCGACCGATTCGAGGACTTCCCCGGCGACATCGGGCTTCGCGCCGCGGATCCATCGGGCGGGGCCGCGGGGAGGAAGCACCAGCACCGCGGTCGAGGGCGCCCCCATCGCGGAGACGTCGTTCGCCACGACCCAGTCGGCGCCGGAGTCCCGTGCGAGCTCCTTCGATGCCGAGAGAAGCCGCGCCTCCCCGTCCCCGGCAAGGAGCTTGAAGGCCACGAGCCGGGTGGGGGCCGGCGCGAGCTTCCGGAGTTCGGGCAGCACTTTCGGCGCACGGCGGAACGTGACCGACAGCGTGGGATGGCTCTCCGAGGAGATCTTCCCGGGTGTTCTCTCGACGGTGAAATCCGAGAGGGCCGCCGGAACGAAGACGGCCGCAGCGCCGGTGAGATCGGCGCGGCGCGATGCGGCGAGGGCGAGCAACTCCTGCACGCCTTGCCAGTGGGTGGGACGGAGGAACGGCGGGACCGGGACCTGGAGCGCCCCGACCCATAGCTCGACGTCGGCGCCGCGATAGTACGCCTGGGTCGCGAGCGCGATGCCCGTCGCTCCCGAACTCTCATTGGTCAGCGACCGCACGGAGTCGAGCGGCTCCCGCGCCGCCCCGGCGATAACCACCACCTTTCGATTCAGCCACGGTCCCCGAGCGATACGGTGGAGAACCGCCGCCGCGACCTCCTCCGGGGTCGCGATCTTTTCCTCCCCCTCGGCGGCGGCGCCCGAAACCACTCCGACGCCCCACGAGCGCAACCGATCGAGGCTCTCGCGCACGGCCGGATTCTGGCCCATGTTGGCGTGCATCGCCGGCGCGACCAGGATCGGGACCCCCCCGCCCAGCGCGACGGAGGCGCACGACGTGACCGGCGTGTCGTCGATCCCGTGGGCGATCTTGGAGATCGTGTTCGCGGTCGCCGGCGCGATCAGGTAGAGGTCCGCGCGATCCTCGCCGGGGCCGAGGAACGTCACGTGCTCCACGTTCCCGGTGAGTTGGAGGATCGGCGGGTGGCCGGTCGCGAACTGGAGGGCCTCGGGAGTGACGATCCGTGTCGCTTCTTGGCTCATCACGGCCCGGACGTCGGCGCCGTGCCGGATCAGCTCTCGAACGATCTTCGGAACTTCGACCGCCGCGATCGAGCCCGAGACGCCGACGAGGATGTGCCGGCCGGCAAGGAGCCGCGTCGTACGCCCCCGGATCACGTTGCTGGGGTGCATCGGACCTTCCTCGGCGGGGTGAGACGGCCCACCCCCGTCCCTACGGGGAGCGTCACGGACGGGCCTCGACTTAAAGAGCCCCGGTCGTTCGCCGCACGATGCCCGAACCGTCCGGGTCTCCCGGGGGCCGGACCCCGAGCGAACCGCCCGACGCGCCGCTCGAAGGTCTGGAGCTACCGATGGTCGCCTCGGCGAGCCAGTTCGCGGAGGTCGGCCGGGGGGTGGGACGTCCCCGCGTGGAAGTCGCCCCGTCCCGAGTCGAACGCGGCGTGGTGGTCTTCGACCTCGATGGAACGCTGCTGGACGACCTCGGACTCATCGGTGACGTGGCCGCGGACGTGATGCACCAGGCGTTCGGAACGCCGCCCGAGGAGGCCCGAATCCACTACCTGGCCACGACCGGAATGCCGTTCGAAGCCCAGCTCGCGCAACTGTACCCGGAGGCGCCGGCCGCGCTGCGGGCCGCCACCGCCCGGACCTTCCACCAACGCAAGGTGACCGAGGCGTACGCGAAATCGAAGCCGTTCAAGGAGGTCCCGAAGATGCTGAAGCAGCTCGACCGGGACCGTTGGACCCTCGCGATCTCCACGGGGGCGGAGACCGAGATGGCGGAGCTCCTGCTGGAACGGGAGGGGCTGCGCTACTGGTTCGTCGAGGTGCTCGGGTCGGCGGAGGGCACCAAAAGGGAGCACCTCGCGGAGTACCGACGGCGCTACCCCGAGTCGGCGATGTTCCTGGTCGGCGACTCCCGGTTCGACATGGAAGCGGCGGCCTCCGTCTCGGGGGTCCTCCCGATCGGGCGGGCGTCGACCGTCCGCGGCTGGGCACTCACTCCCGACGACCTCGCGAAGTGGGGAGCCCGTTGGGCCGACTACTCCCTCTCGGGCCTGCCCGAGGCGTTGCCTCGCCTGGCGAGCCCAGCCCCGGCGCGGGAAGCGAAGAAGACGCGGCCGAGAAAGACCCGGAAGAAGTAGGGCCGGGACCGAGAGTCTCAGGTCGCGGGGGGCGTCCCCGCGTCCCTTTGAACCCGGGTCGAGGGATCCACAGTCCCCCAGGATAGGCCAAGCTACCCCATCCCGGCCACGGGCCGAGGAGGCGAGGCCCGGGAGAAAAGGTTTCGCTCACGGCGGAGGCGACCGGCGGCGGGCGCCGTGAGGACGCCGGCCGGGGCCGCGCAACCGTAAAGACCTCGCCGGCGAGCGGTCCGCCGGGTGCGGTCTGTGACAGCGGACGGGGACCGACGGCTGGGCCTCATCTTTGGGGTGGTCGCCGCGGTCCTCTTGGTCGTCGACGCCCTGCTCCGGTTCCTCGTCGGGATCGTTTTCCTCGCGACGGGCCGCGAACTCGCGGCACTGGGCTCGGCCGACGAGGCGGTCATCTTCCTCGTCCTCGGTCTCGTGATCGGCTTCTTCGCGGTGCTCGGTCGAAGTCGGGGAGCCGACCGGAGCCTCGCCGTGGGGATCATTCTGATCGTGCTCGCCATCGTGGGGTGGCTCGCGCTCGGCTTCGGTTCGAGCCTTCTCGCGATCCTCGCGGCCGTCTTCACGTTGATCGCGGGGATCCTTTTCCTGGTCGCCGGCCGCTAGGCCGGCGACCAACGCCCCGAGCGTCCGGGGCGGACCGGGAGATCGACCCTAGGTCCCCGACACGGCGATCGAGATCGACGTGTAGGCGTTCGGCAGCGCGCCCGCTGCGGTCGGACCGGCGTCGAGGAAGACGTTCAGTGCCCCCGGGAAGGCTGGGTCGTTGGCGGTTACGTCCGCGAGCGAGAACTCCGCGACCTCGTACTCGGGTGTCGCGACGTTCAGGTACGTTACGGTGATGTAGAAGCTGTCGAGCTGGCCGGCTCCGGGGCAGGGCACGTCGGTCCAGTTGAGGTCCTCGAACCAGTTGAGCGTGCCGTTCGTGCACGTTCCCGTACCGGAATAGAAGACGCTCAGGTTGGCCGCGTTGTGCGACCACTGCTGGACGGGCTGGCCGCAGTCGGAGGCGGTCCGCTGCACGAGGGTGATGTTGAGCGTCGACGGTCCTGCCGCGAAGATGGTGTCGGTCGGTCCCGTGATCGTACCGGCGTTCTGACCCGAAGAGTGCGCGACCAAACCGCCGAGTTGATTCGCCACGACGAATCCCGCGGTCAGTCCCAGAATCACCACGATCGTCGCCGCGAGCACGGATCGCCGGGTCAGTTGCTTCGACATAGAGACCGCCGTAAGGGTGACGATGAGATGCGTAATCTACGTATTTATACGCATTGACCGAATGTCCTTGGGCGGCGGACGGTTCCGACCGGCCAACAAGTACAATTCCCTCCCAACGCCATAGTACGCCTGCCGGTCGTCCCGGAAGCTCCCACGTCGATGGTGTCCACCCCTCCGACTTCGAGATCGCCGCCGCCCGTCGAGCACGGCTCGGGCCTCTGGGGGACCCTCCCGCTGCTCGTCCTCACCGCCCTCCTCTTCGTCGGCGCGGTACTGGTCTATCTCACGTATCCCCAGATCGGCCCGGACCACTTCCCGATCTGGGGTCTCCTCCTGACGCTCGGCTTCGTCGCCGCGATCGGGTCCACGGTCTCGTACTTTTGGGCCGTCGATGAGCCCACGGCCGAAGCGACCGGCGCCGGAGGTCAGACCCCCGTGGCACCCGGGCGCGCCGACCTGGGGCGCCCCGCACCCGACGTCGTGCGGCGCCCCGATCCCGCCGGCACCGCCCCGACGGCGGGAGCGGCCGGCTCGTCCGCAGACCCGTGGGACGAGGATGTCCTCCCCCCCGCGGCGCCGAAGGGGCCTCGGCCCGTGCTGACGACACCGGACGACCCCGGAGATATCGGACGCGCGCTCGAAGAGATCGCGGAGATCCAGCGGCAGCTCGTGGTGCGGACGAAGGCCCCCGCGCCGTCCGCTGAGGCGCCGGCGCGGGCTTAAGTCCCGGGGACGGCGTGGCACCGCGATGGTGCTGGTCCCGCTCGCATCCGTCGACACCGGCTCCCTGAGATGGCTCCGGCAGAACGATCGCCCGCTCGAGTTCGACCTCTCGGCCGGGGATCAGACCGTCGGAACCCTCGTCTGGGACGGCCCCACCGGGAGCCGGGCGACCTTTCGGACCGCGACCTCGTCCTGGACCCTCAAGCGAGTCGGCTTTCTGAACCCGCACATCACGGCGCGGGTGCCCGGGTCGCCGTCCGACGCGGCCCGCCTCAGCGTCCACCTCAACTACCATCAGATCGAAGTGGCGGGCGTCGGTCGCTTTCACTTCCATCGGGCCGGCGTCCTCGTGCCGGCGTGGAAGGTGGAGCTCGACACGGGCGACGAGCTCCTCCACATCGAGCCGGTCCGGGAGGGGCGTGAACTGGCGGCGGGAGCGGTCATCGCCTCGGCGGCGGCGCCAAAGCTGCCGGCGTTCGCTCTCCTCGTGGGGCTCAGCTGGTACTTCATCGCGCTCGCGTGGTTCGAGGACGAGGCGATCGCCCGGCTCGAACCTCCCGACGCGCCGCCCGCGCCGAAGCCGGGCTAGTTTCGGGAGACGGCCTGTTTCTCGAGCTCCGTGAAGCAGGCGGAGCAGAGGTTGTGCATCTTCTCCGCGTCGCCCTCGGGCGGAGCGGTCAGGCGCGAGATCACTTTCCCGCACCGGTCGCAGATCAGTTGGCCGTCCTTGAGCATCCGGCCGCGCGAGCGGGCTGGGGTACAAAAGCGGCCCGGACTCAGTGACCCGCGGGAAACCCGAGGGCCGAGAGGATTCGGGGAATCATGACGTCGTACCGCGGTCCCTTCTCGAAGTGGCCACCCTCGAACTCCTCGTGGTCGACGCGGGCCCCCGCCTTCCGGAAGGCGGCCGCGAGGATCCGGGCGCTCACGTCGAGCCCGAACTCGTCTCCGGTCCCGCCGTCCAGATAGATGTAAGCGAGGCGCCGCGCCGCCTCGCCGTACCGGTCGGACGCGAGGAGCCGGACCGGATCCCAGGCGAGCCACCGCGCCCAGACGTCGTCCCGCAGCGCGCCGGTCCCGAGGTCGAACGGCAGTTCGAAGCGGCCGGGCTGGTCCTCGATCGGCGAATAGCAGGAGGCGTAGGCCATCGTCGAGAGCGTGCGGGCGAGCGGGTTCGACGGAACGAATCGGCCGACCGGGCCCCGAAAGATGCGTTCCAGGAATGCCTCCGGTCCGCCGGCGCGCCGGATCTCCCGGAACGTCACGGGAAAGTCGGGAGGGTAGCAGTACTCGAAGTAGGCGTCCCCCGCGTTGGACCCGACCGCGCGAAAGAGCTCGGGGTGCCGCAGTCCGAGCACGACCGCGCCGAAGCCCCCGCTCGAGGTCCCGAGCACCGCCGTGGGTCCCGTGCCGTACTGCTGCCGTACCCACGGGACGATCTCCTCCACGACGTACTCCTCGTACGGTCCGGTCGCGGTCGAGTTCAGGTACTGGCTGCCGCCGAGCGAGGTGAGAGCGTCCGGGGCGATGAGCACGCATTCGGCCGCACGGCCCGTTCGGATCAGGCGGTCGAGTCGGCCGACGATGGAATCCTCCATGAACCGCCCGGGCTCGAGATTCGGCCAACCCGATCCGGTGTAGCCCGAGAGGAGGACGAGGAGCGGACGGCCCTCGGTCTTCCCCGATGGGGGGACGTAGACGGGAAGGGCGCGGTCGGTCGGGTCCCCCCACGGGTTCCCCCGGAGGACGCGCGACTGGTGCCGGTGCGGCTCGACGCGCCCGGCGAGAGGGCGAGGGTACTGCTCCTCGGTCCGGGCTTCCGTCGGAACTCGCCAGGAAGTCACGCAGTTCGCCGGCCGCGCCACGCGCCCTTCCCTCAAGTAGCCGTCGGGTGCGGCGAGTTCGGCTCCGAACCGCCTTTACGGCGTCGACGTCTCGCCGACGACGTTCGATGGAGCGGATCGGGCCCGAGGCGTTCGACGGGCAGAGGCTGCGGCGTCCGGGCGTCTGGATCGTCGGGTTCCTCGCCGACTGGTGCCCGTTCTGCCGCGCCTTCGCGCCGCGTCTGGAAGCGCTCGCGAAAGCGGGGCGTTCGGTCGCGGTCGCCGACCTGACCGACGAGGAGAGCCCGCTCTGGGAGCGGTTCGGGGTCGACGTGGTGCCGACGATCCTCGTCTTTCGGGACGGCTCGGTCGTGTTCCGACGGGACGGCCGGCTGGGCCGGGGCCTGGACGCCCCGGACCTCGAGGCGGCCGAACGCGCGATGGCGACCTCGTGAGGGGCGCGACGGCATCGGCACCGCTTTGACCCGGAGGCGGTTCGTGACCGCGTGCCGGACGTGAGCTCCCCCGGTCCCCCC
>JASHVA010000037.1 GCA_030039715.1 Thermoplasmata archaeon
CCGACCTCGACCGCGTGCTCCTTGAGCCACGGCTCGAGCGTCTCCCGCGCGTCGGCGACGGAGTTCGCGACCAGCGCGTAGTGGACGACCTTGTGGCCGCCCGCCTGGATCAGCTCGCGCGCGAGCTGACCGGACGGGTCGTCGTCCTCGGTGTGGGTGTCGGAGACCGACAGCACGACGAAGCCGAGGGCGCGGCCGCCCCCGAGGTGGTGCCGTCCCGAGGCGGGCGACGGGCTCGTCTCGGTCACGACCCCTCGTCCGCGCGTTTCGATTTCGTCACGACGCGAATCGGCCCGAGGGTCGTCCGCGGATAAAGTCCGCGGTCGTCCTTCTCGAGGTACTTCACCATGTCCCAGACGGTGAGCAGCGCGACGCTCGCCCCAACCAGCGCCTCCATCTCCACGCCGGTCCGGTCGACCGTCTCCGCCTCGGCGCGCACGCGCACGCCGTCGGCCGCGACCCGGAGCTCGACGCGGCTCGCGGTGAGCGGGACGGAGTGGCAGTGCGGGATCAGCTCGGGCGTCCGCTTCATCGCGAGGAGGCCGGCGAGCTCGCCGGCGGCGAACGGGTCGCCCTTGGCGACCCGCCCGGCCCGCACGGCGCGGCGGGTGGCGGGCGAGAGCGCGAGCCGACCCTCCGCGACCGCCCGGCGGTGGAGCCGGGGCTTGCCTCCCACGTCGTTCTGCCGGGCCATGGTCGCTACTTCGCCTTCGGACTCCCCGCCGCGAGATGCGCGAGCACGGACTCGAGCTGGACCCGATCCCCCGCGCCCTGGGCGAGGCGGAAGTCGACCTCCGCCAAATACTCGATGAGCCGGATCTTCTCGCGGGCCGGCAGGACCGACTCCGGTAGCTCGGGGAGGTAACTGTGGATCGCCTTCAGGATCTCCTCGCCGGCGGCGCCCCGGTCCGTGAAGAGCGCGTAGAGCCGTTCGCGAGCGCCGAGGAAGTCCCCCGCGAGCGCCGCCGAGAGCATCGCCTCCACCTCGCGGCGGAGGGGGATCGTCGCGTTCTCCTGGACGGTCTTCGCCGTGACGTGGTCGGTGTGGGTGGCCGTGAGCTGGAGGAGGTTGATCGCGCGCCGAAGGTCGCCGTTCGCGGCGGCGAGGATCGCGTCGTACGCCTCGACGTCGACCTTCTTCCCCTCGGCCTTCGCGATCCGCTCGAGCTGCTCCCGGACGGCCGCGGTCGAGTACGCCCGGAACCGGAACACCGCGCACCGCGACTGGATCGGCTCGATGATGCGGGAGGAGTAGTTGCACGAGAGGATGAATCGGCACGAGCCCGAGTACCGCTCCATCAGGCGCCGGAGGGACGCCTGGGCCTCGGACGTCAGATTGTCCGCCTCGTCGAGGAGCAGGATCTTGAACCCGACGTCCCCGATGGGCGCGGTGCGCGCGTATCCCTTGATCGTCGTCCGGACCGTGTCGATGCCCCGCTCGTCCGAGCTGTTGAGCTCGAGGAAGTTCTGGCGCCACTCCTCGCCGTACAGGTCCCGGGCGAGCGCGATGGCCGCGGTCGTCTTGCCGGTGCCCGGCGGGCCGGCGAAGAGGAGGTGCGGCATCGACCGTTTTTCCGCGTAGGAGCGGAGCAACGGGATAATCGTCTCCTGGCCGACCATCTGCCGCAGGCTCGTGGGGCGGTACTTTTCGACCCAGACCGCCTCCGAAGTGCGGACCGCCACGGACCCTCCGGCGCGGCGTGCCGGCGGCGGCTCTTTAGCGTTTCCCGCGCGCCCTCAGCCGCGGGCCCGGGACCGCGTCGAACGACCGCCGGCGGTGGAGCGCTCGTCGCGCCGGTGCCTCCGAAGCGCCTCGGTCAGGACGCGGCCGTACTGCCCCAGCGCCTGGCGGTTGCCCCCGTGATCGTCGCGCTCCACCACGCGGAGCAGGGCTCGAAGCTGCTCCGCCGAAGCCCGCAGCCGTTCGTGGTCGGCGTCCAGGACGGCGGCGCGCGACGTTTCGCCGGTCCCCGCGACTCCGAGCCGTGGCCGCGCCCCGGACTCGGCGAGGTGCGCGTCCAGCGCGCGCGCCATCGCTTCGACCGCCGCACGGAGCTCGCCCGGCGCATACTCCTCGAGGAGGACCAGGTTGCCGCTCACGCGGTCGAACCAGTCCACGAGCTCGTCGAAATCGCGGGGTGGGCGACGGATATCCACGTCCTGGCGAGCGAGCACGGTGCCGTGGGAGAGGGGCCAGCGGGAAATCCGTTGCGGCGGGGACTCACTCACGCCCGGTGAGCACCCCGAGTGGAGCGTGCCCGTGCGCTGGGCCCAAGGAACGCCTCCCCCTCGTCCCTCCCGATGAACGCCTCCGCCGCCCGAACTGCGCCCGAGTGCCCCGCCGCCACCCGAACGAACCCGATCGCAACCGCTGCGCGGTCGGCCGAGTCTTCTCACGCGCGCTGGAACGCATGGTGGGAAAACCGGGTCGAGAGCGCCCGAAGTGGCGCCGAGCGCCGGGTCCGCTAGGACGGGAGCGCGCCCGCCGGAACGGGCGGAGGCGCGCGCGCCCCCATTCGGCGGTAGAGCCGGTAGAGGAAGTAGATGAACACCGCGCTGACGCCGAGGATCCCCGGAACGGAGAACTCGATCAGGACGTCCCAGAGGAACAGGATCCCGAGCATTCCCGTGGCGAAGTAGAATTCTGCCCACTCGAGACGCTCTCGGCCGGCGCCCCGCAGCGCCACGGCCAGCGCGCCGAG
>JASHVA010000212.1 GCA_030039715.1 Thermoplasmata archaeon
TTTTAAGCGCTTCGCCGAGAACGGGTGGCCCCGACGCCACTCCCTCTCCGGGCGGAGATCACGCGATAGCCCGAGCCGCGGCCGACGACCTCGACGGTCCCGTCCCAGTGCTCCTCGAGCCATTCCTGGTAGAACCGGATCCCGAGGCTCCCCTTCCCGACGAGCACGAGCCGTCCTTCGGGCGTGAGGTGCTCCGCCGCCTCCGCGAGGAGACGCAGGACGTGCGGCCGCCCGAGACGGTAGGGCGGGTTGAGCGCGATCAGGTCGAACCGCTCGGAGGCTACGGGCTGGTAGAACTCCCCGACCCGCACTTCGGCGTTCCGGACGCCGTTCCGTTCGAGGTTCCGTTCGGCGAGCCTCGCCGCGCGACGGTTGACCTCCGTCATCACGACGGCTCCCGCGCGCGCCGACTTCGCGGCCGCGACCCCCACCGCGCCCCAGCCGCAACCGAGGTCGAGGACGCGGTCGTCCCGGCCGACGCCGAGGTGCTCGATCAGCAGGGACGTCCCCGGGTCGAGCCCGCGCGAGGCGAAGACCCCCTGGTCCGCGACGAACGACAGGAGCTCCCCGCGATAGAGGAACCGCAGCGTGCGCGGCTCCGACCGCGACTTCGGGCGCTCGACGAAGTACTGCTCCGCCGGGAGCGTCTCCTCCTCGTCCGGCATCCGCCTAGCTCCGGCGCCGGAAGAACGATTCCCGTTTCGGAGCCGCCGCGGGAGCTCCGGGTCCCAGTGCCTCCCGGAGGAGGTCCTTCTCCCGGCCCGTCAGCGAGCGAGGGATCTCGACGTGCGCGGTGACGACCAGGTCCCCGCGGGCGCCGCCCCGGAACCGGGGGAAGCCGAGCCCGCGCAGTCGGAACTGCGTCTCGGGCTGCGTCCCCGCCGGCACCTTCAGTTCGGCCTCGCCGTCGATCGTCCGGACCGTGACGGTGCCGCCGAGCAGCGCCACGGCGAGCGGAACCCCCGTCTCGGTGAACGCCTCGGTGCCGTCGCGCCGGATATGGTCGGACGGTTCGAAGAGCACCTGCACGTAGAGGTCGCCGGCGGGCTCGCCGTCGATCCCGGGCCCCCCGTGGCCCGCCACCCGGAGGACCCCGCCATCTTCCATCCCGGGCGGAACGGTCACCTCGATGTGCTCGACCGTACGCTGCCGGCCCGTTCCGTGGCAGGTCGGGCACCGCTCGAGGATCTTGCGCCCGGTCCCCCGGCACGTCGGGCACTGGCCGACCGTGATGAACTGCGTGTAGCCGCGGCTCCGCGTCCGGCGGATCTGACCGGAGCCGCCGCACTCCGGGCAGACCTCGAGCGCCGTGCCGTCCTTCGCGCCGTTGCCGTGGCAGTCCGGGCACGGTCCGACCACCGGCACCTCGAGCGTGGGATGGGCGCCGTCGACCGCGGCGCGGAGCGGCAGCCGGACCGCCACCTCGACGTCGCCGCCGCGACCCGGAGGTCGTCCCATCGACGCGGTGCCCATGAACGAGCCGAACAGCTGCTGGAAGAGCGGGTTCGCTCCGAGGAGATCCTCGAGGTCTCCCGCGTGGGTGAAGTTCTGCCAGGTGAATCCGCCCGGGCCGAAGTCGTTCTCGACCCCCGCGAAACCGCGCTGGTCGTAGTCCCGGCGCTTCTGCGGGTCGGCGAGGACCTCGTACGCTTCGCTGATCTCCTTGAACTTCGCCTCGGCCGCCTTCGGGTCTTCCTTCGCGACGTCCGGGTGGTACTGGCGTGCGAGCTTCCGGTACGCGGACTTCACCTCGTCCGGCGAAGCGGCCTTCGGCACGCCGAGGACCTCGTAGTAATCGCGCTTCGCCATGGTCGGGGTCCGCGGTACGCGCCGCCCCCTCTCTCCTAGGGACGTGGATATTTACCGTCTCACGTGCGCGCGCCGAGGGCTCGCCCACCCGAACTCCACCGGCGAAGCGACGTCGGCCCGGAACCGGCGGGCCGCGCTCCCTTCGCGGACCGCGACCTCGAGGAGCCCGAAGCTCGACCCGAGAACCCCCGCGCCGTGCCGGCCGAGCGCTTCGTAGCTCGACGCGATCGGGAGGGCTCGCCTCCGGGCGTGCCCGATGCGCACCTCCAGCCGACGGGCGTCCCGGGGGACCCAGTCGGTCGGCACGTTCGTCACGAGGTTCCCGAAACGGTCGGCGTGCACGACCTCCCCGATCGCTCGCCGGCCGCTCCGGACGGCCGCCGGCACGGCGTAGTGATGGGGCTGGATCTCCACCCCCAGGCGGCGGGCCGGCGTCCCGCGGGCGAGCTCGGCGGCGGTGGGCGCGAAGAGGTCGCGCCCGTCGAACGTCGTGCCGACCCGCCCGCGTCGCTCGAGGCGCTGCGGGTCGATCCGGAACGCGCGCGGCCGGCCGAGGGCCTCCGCGAGCGGCAGGAGGACGCCGTTGTCGGGGCCGACCAGCGTCGAGCCGTCGGCGCACTCGATCGCGATCGGCGCGCGTCGGCCGCCCACGCCGGGGTCAATGACCGCCACGTGGACCGTGCCGGCCGGAAAGCCGACCGCCATCGCGCGAAGGAGGAACGCCGCCTCCCCGATCGCGTGCGGCTTCAGGTCGTGGGCGAGGTCGACGATCGTCCCGGGGAGCCGCCGGTGCGCGAGGACGGCCTTCATCTGGGCGGCGTACGCCGACCCGAGGTCGCTCGTCAGGGTGATGAGGCGCGGAGCCGAGGATCGCACCATCGCCGCCGACCCCGAGGGTCGCGCGCGGTCCCGCCGCCTACGACTTCATGATCGCGACCAGGAAGATCCCGACCGCGACCAGAGCGCCGATGACGGCCGCGACGATCACGAGGAACGACTCCCACAGGAGCGCGCCGAGCTGGCCGGACTGGCTCCCGAACGTGCCGTTGTGGTAGAGGAACCCGGTGAGGATGCCGACCACGAGGCCGACGACGAGGAGCGCCACGCCGATCGTCCGGCTCTTCCCGCTCCCGAAGTACGCCGTGAAGACCCCGGCGAGGATCAGGAAGAGGCCGAAGACGAGGAGCAAGATCGTCAGGAACTGCCA
>JASHVA010000213.1 GCA_030039715.1 Thermoplasmata archaeon
CGCGATGACGAACACCACCTGGGCCGAGCTGATCCCGACGATGTCGCCGAACAGGATCGAGTACGCCTCGGTCGCGTAGCCGTTGTAGAACGCGAGGAAGAGGAGGCCGAGGCCGAGCATGAACGCGAGCACCGTACCGATCTCGACGTCCCGGTGGGCCGCCTTGTTCCCGAGGAGCGCGATCCCGCCTCCCGAGATCGTCGTGAAGAGGAGGAGGCCGTAGAGCGGATTCACTCCGAAGACGACCGCGCCCGCCGCGCCCGAGAATCCGACGTGGCCGAGCGCATGGGAGGCGAACGACGATCGGCGCACGACGACGAGGTAGCTCACGACGCCCGACAGGACAGCGATCGCCGTGCCGGCGGCGAACGCGTTCTGGATGAACTCGAACTGGAACATGTAGCGGAGGTCGCCGATGAGGTTCCAGCCCCACCAGACCCAGCCGAAGTTCGTCATGGGCTCGCGTCCGGGTGGACGTCCTCCCCGCCGACGATCACGAGGTTGCCGCGGGAGTCCCGGAGCACCTCGACCGGCACGCCGTAGAGGCGGGTCAGGCTCTCCGTCGTGAGCACCTCCGACGGCAGCCCAGTAGCGACCCGCCCGTTCGCGATGTAGATGACCTTGTCGAGGCACCGGATGAGCGGGTTGATGTCGTGGGCGACCAGGAGCGCCGTCACCCCCCGGGTCTCCACGAGCCCGTGCACCAGCTCCACGAGCTCGCGGGCGCGCCGCAGGTCGAGGTTCGCGAGCGGTTCATCGAGGAGCAGCATCTCCGGCCGGCTCGCCAGCGCCTCGGCGAGGAAGACCCGCTGGAGCTCCCCGCCCGACATCGCGCCGAGCGCCTTCTCCGCGAGCCCGCCGGCGCCGACCGCCTCGAGGGCGTCGTCGGCCGCCCGCCGCTCGTCCCGGTAGGACCCCGGGTCGAAGACCGGGCTGAACCGAGGGCCCGAGTAGCCGAGCCGCACGAGCGTGCGGGCGTCGACGTTCGTGTCGCGGTCGACCAGGTGGCTCTGGGGAACGTATCCGATCTTCGAGTTCCCGCGCCGCGGCAGCTCGCCGAAGACGGTGACCCGACCGCCCGTCGGCTTCGCGAGCCCGAGCAGCAGCCGGAAGAGCGTCGTCTTTCCCGCGCCGTTCGGCCCGATCACCGCGACGAACTCCCCGCGGGCGATCCGGAAGTTCGCGTCGCTCCAGACCCGCTGTCCGCGGTACCCCACCTCGAGGCGGTCGGCCCAGGCGGCGTCGCCGTTCACGCGGGGTCCTCCCGGAGAAGGGAAGCGCGCACGGTCAATCGCCCAGCACCGGGGCGTCGAGCGCGACGTAGAGCGCGCTCAGCTCGCCGCCCATCCACTGCTGGAACGTGTCGGTCGGCGGGACGATCGTCTCGGTCACGCTCATGACCGTGACGTTGTTCGACTGGGCGATCACCTTCATCGAGGTCGTGATCGGAGTGACCGTCTGGGCGTTGAAGACCAGCACCCGGACGTGGCCACTCTCGAGCTGGCACTGGAACGTGACCACGCTCGAATCCGGCGGGTCGTTCCCCTCGGCCACCGCCTCCATGAAGGCGGGCGGTGAAACCAGGTCGAGGCCGGTCGCGTTCGCGAGGTAGACGAAGATGCTCTCGGTCGAGGCGACGACCGTTCCGGCGAACTGGTCTCGGATGGTCGTGATCTCCGAATAGAGCGACGTGAGCGACGCCGTGAGATTGTCGTACTGCTGCGAGAAGTACGCGGTGAGCGACGGCGCGATCGAGGTCAGGTTGTGGTACATCCAGCCCACGGCCTGCATCACGTAGCTCGGATTGTACCAGAGGTGCGGATTGCCGGTCACGATCCCACCCGACACGCTGACTCCCAGCGAGTCCCCGATGTTCAGCACGGTCTGGTTGGTGTCGCCGTCGGCCGCGACGAGCTCGGTCCCCCAATCGTCGTAGCCGACATTGTTCAGGATGACGTACTGGGCCTCCTTCACGGCGATCGCATCGGAATCGTTCGACTCGTACTCGTGGGGGTCCGTGTTCGGGTCGGTGATGATGCTGAGAACGTGGGTGTGGGTGCCGCCGAGCTGCGCGACCAGGCTGCCCCAGAAGTTCTCCGCGGCCACGACGTTGATCACGAGGCTCGAATTGTTCGCCGCGCCTTCGGCCCCCGGCGCCGGGTCGACCCCGCGGATCGGGGCTGCGGACACCGAATCGTTGAGGCTGGGCCCCGTGGGGGTCACGACGCCCGCGCAGGGAGCCGCCGGGGCGCTCACAGAGTACGCGTAGAGCCCCCCCGCGACGGCGAGGATCACGACGAGCGCTAGCGCGAAAGTGACCTTCGTTCGGCGCTGCACGGTCTACGCCTCGCTGCCGGACGCTGGTGTCGAAGTGCCCGCTCGGCGCGGAGGGGAAGTCCGACAGGGTCCGATCGGGGCGCCGTGCGGGCACTCGGCGGGATGACGTTGGGCGCGGCAGAGCTCCTCGACCGTGCGATGAGAAAGAGCGAGGTCGATCTCCCGGGCGGCGGCGCACGTCTCGGCCGGCGGGAGCCCCAGGCTGCCGAAGAGCGTCTCCGCGACCCGGTGGTGGCGCTGGTACTCCGCGAGCGTGCTGCGGCCCCGGTTCGTGAGGCGCGACTTTCCGCGCCGGCGCACGATCAGGCCCCGCTCCTCGAGCGGGGTGAGGTATCCGAGCGCCGAGGGGGGGCGGACCTTGAGGCTGGCGGCCGTGGCGTTCAGGGAGACCCCCCGCTCGGGAGTCTCCTGGACCGCGACCGAACGGAGCGCGTCGATCTGCCGGCGAGTCAGTTGCTGGAGCGTCTCCATCGGACGTCTCCAAGACTTCGCCGATATTTATGTGGTACCCTAATAATTAGGCTGACCAAAATAATGTCGAGTCCGCCGCGACGCCGGAGGGCGGGACCGGGGTCTCGGGTCGGCCCGTTTTTCCCGCGACGGAACCGTAAGATTGATAATGGCCGATGCGGATGAATACGTGGATGTCCAGCCGGGGCTGGCGCCGCCGCCATCAACGCGGCGTCGCGTCGATCATTGCGCAGATCCTGCTCTTGGCGATGACGATCGTGGTCTTCACGATCCTGTTCTCGTTCAAGTTCTACACGCCCCAGAGCCCGCCGGTCGTCACGTTCGTGATCAAGTCCGGCGGGAGCAATCCCGTCTGGGGAGACGGAACCGACACGCCGAGCTCGGGCAGCTACTCGCTGATGAACACCACGGCGATCATCATCTCGAGCACTTCGCCGACCAACATCCCGCTCTCTCTCGTCGAGTTCACTTTCATCTGTAACAACGAAAGCGTCGGCGGGAACGAGTCGATTCTCGTGCAGGGGACCCTCGCGGATATGACTTGGTTCCCGGGCATTTCGAGTACGGCCCCCGCGGACGCGCCGAAGCTTGGTTGGTGCTCGAGCTTCCACGCCGGGGGATACGGCGGCGGCGACTTCGGGACGGCGTACAACCGGCTCGGGATCTTCGTCCCGATCTCCGCCCAGAACTCGACGCTCCAGGCCGGCGACACGTTCCTACTCTACATCCACAACGGGGGGTACCCGCTCGACTACGGCGGGCGCTCCGGCGACTGCGTCGGGACGGTGACGACTCCCTGTCTGGACGGCGACGACTATCACGGCGCCCCGCCGTGGTGCTTCACCGATCCGGGCTCGTGCACCATCCTGCTCACGTACCTGGGCTCCCCGATCACCGTGCTGGACTCCATCCCAGTGAACACGCTCGCGCCCCCCTCCGCCTAGGCCCGCAGGCGGGCGCCCGAGACCGGCCCGTGCCGCTCCTGAGGTGATTTCATAAACGATGGCCCGCGCTGGTGACGGTCGAGGAGAGCGGTAGGGGATGCGGATCCGCCGTCGACATCTCTGGACGATCGCGGTCGCCATCGTGGCCGTCGTGCTCGCCCTTCTGCTCGTGCTCATCGCCACCGGGATCCTCGTGCTCCCCAGCAGCGGCTCTCCCGCTCCTGTGAGCGTGACCTCGGTCCAGTTCACCGTGCTCCAGGGCACGAACGCGAGCGGCCTCGGCTGGCTCGGGCCCAGCACGTTCAACTACTCCGGGGTCGCGAACGGCTATCCGTTCAAGGTCGCGCCCGGTGCCACGTTCTCGATACCGATCGAGTGGCGGAACTACGACGGCTCGCCGCACACGCTCTACTCGATCACGGCGCAGACCCCGTTCGCGTTCTCCTCGAGCTCGCCCGCCCTGCCCGCGACCCTGACGGCGTACCAGGACGACGCGTTCATGCAGGTGTACGTCACCGCTCCGAACAGCGCCGGCGCCTCGCTGACGTTGTTCCTGACCGTCAACGCCTATCCGCCGTCCTGAGACGCCGGTCCCGAACGCTGGGTCTATAGCCCTCCGGCGGTTTCCGCCCTCGAGGCGACCCCCATGGTGCAGAAGATAACCGAAGTCGTGGGCACATCGAAAGACGGATTCGCGCACGCGGCGCAGAACGCGGTCGACACCGCCGCCAAGACGGTTCGGAACATTCGCTGGTTCCGCGTCAGCGAGCTCGAGGGCGTGATCAAGGACCAGAAGGTTGCGGAGTACCACGCGACCGTGAAGATCTACTTCGACCTCGAGTAGGTCATCAGGCGCTCGTCCCGCGAACCCGTTCCAGCGCCCGCCGGACGTGGGGTCCGGGCAACATCCCCTCGACGACCTCCTCGACGTGGCCGTCGGGGCCGATGAAGAACGTGACCCGCTTCGCCATTCCGAGGAGTCCCAGCACCCCGTACTGCCGGGCGATCGCCTTGTCGTGATCGGCGACCAACGGGAACGGGAGCCCGCACTTGTCGGAGAAGCTCTTCTGGTCCTCGACGGAGTCGACGCTCACTCCGACGACGGCGATGCCGGCCTTCGAGAGCTCGGGGTAGTTCTCGGCGAAGCCGCGGGCTTCGAGCGTGCAGCCCGTCGTGTTCGCCTTCGGGTAGAAGTAGAGGACGACCGGGCGCCCCCGAAGGGCGCCGAAGTCCAGGGTCGAACCGTCGGCCGTCGGCCCCGAGAACGTCGGAGCCACCGCGCCCACTTTGAGCATCGCCCGACGACCGCGTCGAGGTATATGACCCCGGCACCGGGGGTCGGGGCTAGTCGGTCACGGCCCCCACGATGCGTTCGACCTCGGCATCGTCGAGCGGAGTTACCGAGCCGCTCCCGACCAGCTCCGCGAGGCGCTCGGGCGAGGGGAGCGGAAGCAGCACGGCCGCCACCCACGGCCACCGTGTCGCGAACTGGACGGCGGCCTGGGCGAGCGTTCGGTCGGTCCCCGTGGTCAGGAAGGCCAGGGACAGGACCGGTCGCGCCTCTCGCTCGAGCTCGGACAGTCGAACCGGTGCGACGCCGGGCCCCGCGCCGAGCGGGTCCGGGCGAAACCGGCTGCCATCGAGCCG
>JASHVA010000214.1 GCA_030039715.1 Thermoplasmata archaeon
CTCACCTTCGCCGGGGTCTACGGGCTGATCGCGTCCCGGTACGCGGCCGATCACCCGGGAAGCCGGGAGGCCCTCGCCGAGGTCGCCGTCAAGAACCACTCGAACGGCGCGCTCAACCCGAAGGCGCAGTTCCAGAAGCCGGTCTCCCGCGCCGACGTGCTCGCGGCGCCGCGGGTCGCGGACCCGCTGGGACTCCTCGACTGTTGTCCGGTATCGGACGGGGCCGCGGCGCTCCTTCTCGCCTCGGCCGAGCGGGCACGGTCGTACACCGACGCGCCCGTCTACGTCGACGGGCTCGGGGCCGGCTCCGACTTCCTCGCCGTCCAGGAGCGTCCCGAGCTGACGCGCTTTGGGGCGACTCGATGGGCCGCGGACGAGGCGTTCCGCGACGCGGGGGTGGCCCGGCCCTCCGTCTCGTTCCTCGAGGTCCACGACTGCTTTACGATCGCCGAGCTGCTCGCCCTCGAGGACCTGGGTTTCGCACCGGCCGGCGGGGCAGGCAAGATGACGCTCGACGGCTCGACGCGCCGGGACGGTCGACTGCCGGTCAATCCCGATGGGGGGCTCAAGGCGAAGGGCCACCCGATCGGCGCCACGGGCGTGAGCCAGGCGTACGAGGTCTTCCTGCAGTTGCGCGGAGCGGCCGGCGCGCGACAGCTCCCGGGGCCGCGTCGGGCACTGACCCACAACGTCGGGGGAGCCGGAGCGACCGCGACCGTGACGATCTTCTCGGTGGGGTAGATGCCGGTCGGTATCGCCCGGGCCGTCGCCCTCCAGCCCCGGACCGTCGTGGCGGACGAGGATCCGTTCACTCTGGCGGCCCGGGCGCTGGAACGCCTCGACGAGGTCTCCCGCGGGCTGCCGCCGAGCCCGCGGGTCCTCGTGGGAGGGGACCTCCCGTCGTCCAGCGAACCCGAGATCGCCCGGTTCCTGGGGCCGGGAGTCGCTTTGGAGAGGGTCCATGCCTCGAAGGGTGGACTGGGCTCGACCCTGGGCGAGCCCCCGGCAGGGGTTCGGGTCGTGTGGGTGCGCTGGGGCGACCCTTCGGGTGCCGGCCCGACCGCCTTTCCGCCCGCGGCCGTGGCGCTCTCGGTCGGCTCGGACGCCGGACTTCCGCCGATACCGGAGGCCGAGGATGGCTCCCTCGTCGGCCCGCTCCTCCGCTCGGGAAGGGAGGGTACCGTCTCCGATCCGGGGCGCTGGATCGGCGACTTCGCCTTCCCCGAGCCCGGGGTCGCTTCCGGGGTTCCGGTACGTCGTCCGGAGCTTCCGCCCGAGGGACCGGTCTCCCAGGGCGCGTACGTTCCACGAGCCCGCTATCTGGAGAGCGTGGCCGCCCGCTGGCGGTTCGTGGGGGAACGCTGCGGGAGCTGTGGGCGGGTCTCGTTCCCGGCACGGGGGCGGTGCCCGGGTTGCGAAACGACGTCGGGGCTCGAACCGTTCCCGTTGCCGCTCGACGGGGGCACCGTCGTCGCGGTCACGACGATCGGCGCCGGTGGTCAACCGACGGAGTTCGACTTCCAGGTCGCCGCCTCCGGCCCGTACTCGGTCGTCCTGGTCGACCTCCTCCCCGGCGTCCGCGCAACGCTGCAGGTCTCCGGGGCTTCGGGCACCCCGCTCCGGATCGGAGATCGGGTGGCGACGAGACTGCGCCGGCTCTATCCCATGGAAGGCGAGTGGCGGTACGGCCGCAAAGCCGTCCCGGCCGGATAGGCCGTTCAGGCGAATCCCGGCACGTCGTCGTTTCGTCGGCCTTTCTTGGCGTACGGCTCGGAAGTGATGCCGAGGTGGTTCGAGATCGTCGTGAACGTTCGCACGAGCTGATCGACCGCCTTGGCCAACTCGCGCTGCTCGGCCCGAAGCTCGTGCAGCTCCTCGCGCAGTTGCCGCAGCTCGACCTCCCAACGATCCTTTTCGCCCGATACCTCCACGTTCTTCACCGGGCCACGCGACCCCCCGGTGCTACATAGGGGGTTCGAGGCGACGCACTAGGTCCGGGTCCCCGAGGGGCCGAACGGGGAGTCGGAGGTCCCCTTGTCGACGAACGGCACCCAGGCGTGCTTCTCAGGGTCGTAGTCGACCCGCTGGAGCTCGACGACGAAGCTCTTCAGAAGGTCCCCGGGAGTGGGACGGATCGTGACGGCGTACACGTAGATGCCGAAGCCCATGAAATCGCTGACCCGGCGCAGTACTTCGGCGAGGTCCTCGCGCGGCACCGTGACCCGAACCGACGACTCCCCCAGCAGCGTCGAGAAATCGTCGATGTCGAACGGGCGTTCGAGCGAGATTAGGGGGACCGGGGCGGCGTTCGCGGGCGCGGTGGTGGCGGTCGGCCGGGCCGGGGCCGCCGCAGGGGGCGGCGCGGGCGGCGGCCCCCTCACGGTCAGCGAGGGGTCCTTGGGGGGGTACTTCTCCAGCACGGGCGATGCGTCCCGGCCCACGAACCGGGACGCGGGTCGCGAGGGACGGGAGCGGGTCTTCTTCCGGGCGGCGGGGCGCTTCGAGGGCATGGGAAGAGCGACAGGGCGTCCAAAGATAAGCCGTGGCCGCTCGAGCGCTGCCCGCGGTTGGACGATGGCTCGCCGGGGGCTCCCGGAGGGCGGTTACGGCTAGTAGTGTAGGGGGTTGTAGCGAACCAGACCGTGCCACTCCTCGTCACGGGTAGCGACTTTTGTAGCGACCAAGACGACAGATGGTTAATGTAGGCCAGAGTAGGTGGACCGCAGGAGCCGACCCGCGGCAAAGGGCGGCCGAAAGCGGAGAAACGAGAATGCCGGCACGTGTCATGAAGGAGTTCCAGGCCCCGCGGGGCCTGCCCAGGAAGACGGCCTCGGTCTGCCCGGAATGCATCAAGGTGATCCCCGCGATCGTCCGCGAGA
>JASHVA010000038.1 GCA_030039715.1 Thermoplasmata archaeon
CGCGAGGCCACGGGGGCGAAGGTCACGGTCGCCGCACGGGCCTGCTTCGGAGCGTGCGACTTCCCGTCGGGAGACGAAGCCCCCCGCGCGGACCTCGCGGTCGTCCTCGGCCACGCCCCGATCCCGAACGTCCGCCTCGCTCGCCCCACGATTTTCGTCGAGATGCGGGAGCCCGGCGGGGATCCCGAGGCGCTGGCGACGCTCGTCGACGACGCGCGGCTCCCGCGCCGTCTCGGTCTCGTCGCGTCCGTGCAGCACCTCGACCTCGTGCCCTCGCTCGTTTCGGCGATCGAACGGACCGGCCGGACGGTACGGGTCGGGCAGGGGGACCGGCGCCTCGCCTACGCCGCCCAGGCGCTCGGGTGCAACTACACGGGCGCCGAGGCGACGGCCGGCGAGGTCGACGCGTTCCTCTTCCTGGGGACGGGCCAGTTCCACCCGATCGGCCTCGCCTTCGCGGTCGACCGGCCCGTCTATGCGCTCGACCCGCTGCAGCACCGGATCGAGCCGCCGATCGACCGCGCCGCCCTCATCCGGCGGCGCCAGCTCGCCGTCGCTGGCGCGCGCGACGCCCGGCGGTGGGGGCTCCTCGTGAGCTCGTTCGCGGGTCAAAACCGGATGGCGACCGCGCTCGCCCTCCAGGAGCGGGCCCAGTCCCGTGGGCGCGAGGCCGAGATCTTCGTCTTCGACCGCCTCGACCCTCGGGACCTGGAGGGCCGGGCGGTCGACGCCTACGTGAACACGGCCTGCCCGCGGATCGCCCTCGACGACGGGCCGCTCTATTCGAAGCCGGTCCTGACGCCGCCGGAGTTTCTCATGGCGCTCGGCGACCTACCGCTCGAGCCGTACCGGTTCGACACGTATCACTGACGGCGACCGCAACGACCAAGCGGAGCGCGGCCCCTCGTCTCGGTCGTGCGCGCGCTCGGGGTCCTCCCCCTCGTCCTCCTCGCCGCCGGGGCGTCGCTGATCGGGGTCGCGCTCGCGAACGGGGGCGCGTCCCTCGCGCTGATCGTCGTGCTCCCCGTCCTGTACGGTCGCTCGCTCGAGTTCGTGGCGGGGACGCTCCTCCTCGTAGCGGGCATCTTCACTCTCCCGCTCCTCGTCCGCGGTCCGACGGAGCCGATCGAGGAGGATCCCGCCCCGGCGAACGCCGGCTCCCCGGGCGGCGGGAGCGGAGGGGGCGGCCTCGTGCTGATCGGGCCGATCCCGATCTTCTTCGGGGGCTGGTCCCGCGCCTCGTCCCGGACCCGGTGGATCGTCACGGCGATCGGAGCGGCGGTGTTGGCCGCCGCGATCCTGCTCGTCGTCCTCGCCTAGCCGACCGCGCCGACCGTCTCGAGGAAGTGCCGGTGAACGCGGAGGTCGGAGGAGAGTTCGGGGTGGAAGGCGAGGCCCCAGACGGGGCCGGCGCGCACCCCGACGACCTCTTCGCCGCGGCGGGCGACCGGCGTGGCCCCGGGCCCCACCTCGAGGATCCGGGGAGAGCGGATGAAGACCCCCGGGAACGGAGGGCCCCGGAGGCCGTCCACCACGACCGGGGCCTCGAACGACTCGCGTTGCGCTCCGTAGTCGTTGCGACGGACCCGCACGTCGAGCACGCCGAACGTCGGCGGATCCCGTCCGAACGCGCTCGGTGCGAGCTCGCGCGCGAGGAGGATCAGCCCCGCACAGGTCGCCAGCACGGGGAGGCCGTTGCGGATCCGCGCCTGGAGCGGACCCCACAGGCCCGCCTCCTCGATCAGTCGGGCGATCGCGGTCGACTCTCCGCCGGGCAGGAAGAGCGCACCGACCTCGGCGAGGTCGGCCGGCGTGCGCACGGGGATCGCCGATCGCACGACGCGTCGCAGGACGCCGAGATGCTCCGGTACGTCGCCCTGGAGGGCGAGGACCCCGACCTTCATCCGGCCCCGCCGCGCCGGATCTCCTCGAGGACCTCCTTCGCGCGGTCGAACCGCACCTGGTGGTCCCGGACGAGCGCGGCGACGACGCGGTCGACCTCGTCCGGACGGGCGCCTGCCTGGACGGCCATGTTGCGGGCGTGGAGCTCCATGTGGCCCCGCTGGATGCCTTCCGTGGCGAGGGCACGAAGGGCGGAGAAGTTCTGCGCGAGCCCGACGGCGGCGAGCACTTCGCCGAGCTCGCGGGCGGACTTCACCCCGAGGATCTTCACGTTCGTTTTCGCGGTCGGGTGGACGGCGGTCGCCCCGCCGATGAGCCCGACCGGGGCGGGGATCTCGATCGAACCGACCAGGTTCCCGTCCTTGTCCTTCTCGTAGGTCGTGAGCGGCAGCACGACGGTGCCCGCGTCCGCCTCCCCGGCCCGCCAGGCGGCGTACGTGTGGGCCCCGCTCTCGATCGCGCGGAAGTCGTTCCCCGTCGCGATCACGACGCTCGAGACGCCGTTCATGATCCCCTTGTTGTGCGTCGCGCAGCGGAACGGGTCGGCCACGGCGAGGGCGTAGGCGTCGAGGATCGCGTCGACGACCTCCGCCCCGCTCGCCGTCTCCGTCTTCAGGAGCGCGGCCGGGAAGGTGGCGTGCGCGCGGGCGAGCCGATGGATGGCGAGGTTGGAGATGATGCGGAGGACGACCCGCCCTCCGGCCAATCGGGCGAACTCGGGCGCGAGCGCCTCGCACATCGTGTTCACCGCGTTCATGCCGCCCGCGTCCCGTGCGTCGACGAGGAGGTGGACGACGATCATGGTGCCGCGATCGGTCGTCAGGATGCGCGCCTCGAGATCCTTCGCCCCGCCCCCGAACTTCACCAGCACCGGATCCTTCGCGTTCGCGGCGGCGAGGAGTTCCTCCTTCCGAGCGAGGATCCGCAGTCGGGCCGCGACGGGGTCGGGGACATCGAGGATCTGTACCTGTCCGATCATGACGGGGGCGGTAGACTGAGCGTAGAACCCCCCGGCCGCCCGGGCGACCTTGGCGGCGTTCGACGCCGCGGCGACGACGCTGGGCTCTTCGATCGCCATCGGGACGAGCACGTCGCGCTCGTTGATCCGGAAGTTGGTGGCGATGCCGAGCGGGAGCGGCATGACCCCGACGACGTTCTCGATCATCCGGTCGAGCGTTCCGGGATCGACACCGGGCGGGAACTCGAGGGAGCGTACCTCGGCGTCCGTGAGGTCGGCCCACTCCTTCAGGAACGCGCGGCGGTCCGCAAGACTGCGGCGGTAGAATCCGGGGATCTCGGAGCTCCGATCCATGGTGCGTCACTCCGGACGGTTCGCCGGCGCTGCCTCGGCCGCCGAGACCGTCGCCTCTCGGGCGACGATCACTTTCGCCGTCCGCAAGAGGCCGCCGAAGAACCGGTATCCCTGCTGAACGATTTCGACGACCGCCCCCGGCGGTGCGGCGGCGGAGGCCGGCGTCTCTCCGACCGCCTCGGCCTCGTCGGGGCGGAACGCCCCCCCGACCTTCGCGACCGACTCGACGCCCTCGTGGCGGAGGAAGGTGGACCACTCCCGGTCCAGCAGGTCCAGGCCCCGGCGGACGGGGTCGTCGGCGGCCCGCGCGGCGAGCGCCTCGCGCGCCGACCGGAACGCCTCGATGATGGGAAGGAGCTCGCGGAGCATCGCCCCACGCGCCTGTCGGGTGATCGACTCGCGGTCTCGCTCGGCGCGGCGGCGGAAGTTCTCGAAATCGGCGAGGAGGTACTTGTAACGGGTCGCCCAGTCCTCTGTCGATGAGCTCGCTTCCGCGACCGTCGGCCCAGGCTCCGGGGCCGGGGCGGCGGAGGCGCCGGAGGGCTCCTCCTCCTTCGCGACGTCGGCCATGGACGCGGCCCGCGAGGCGGGTCGCGGCTAAAAGCGCTGAGGCGCGCCCGGCCGCTCCGGCGGCTGCCGAAACGGAGCCTTCCGGGGACCCCGGGACGGGTCGTTCCGGGGCCTCCGGAACCGCTCGATTTCGGGCGGTTCCGGGGGTCGATTTTTCGTCCGCAACCCAAGCGTTATAACGCCCCCCCGGCTCGGTACGGTACGTCGGTTCTACCGGCGGTAAATCCGATGGCTCAGGAGACCCTTTCCGTGCCCGCGTACGACGCGAGTTCCATCCAGGTACTGGAGGGTCTCTCCGCGGTCCGGAAACGCCCCGGAATGTACATCGGTTCGACCGACGCGCGCGGTCTCCATCAACTGGTCTACGAGGTCGTCGACAACTCGATCGACGAGGTGCTGGCGGGGGCCTGCACCCGGATCGACGTGGTGCTACACTCGGACGGCTCCTGCTCGGTCCGCGACAACGGCCGGGGGATCCCGGTCGAGGAGCATCCCAAGTACCACAAGCCGACGCTCGAGATCGTGATGACGGTCCTCCACGCCGGCTCGAAGTTCGACAAGCGGGTCTACAAAGTCTCGGGAGGGCTCCACGGAGTCGGCGTCCACGTCGTCAACGCCCTCTCCGAGTGGCTCGAGGTCCGCGTGCGACGCGACGGGCGCGAGTACTTCCAGCGCTACGAACGCGGTGCCCCGGTCGCGCCGCTCGAGGTCGTCGGCGACTCCGACACGACCGGCACGGAGACCCGATTCAAGCCCGACGCGACGGTGATGGAGACGATCGCCTTCGATAAGGAGACGGTCGAACGTCGGTTGAAGGAGCTCAGTTTCCTCAACGCGGGCGTCACGATCACGCTGAAAGACGAGCGGGACGGCACGGACAAGTCGTTCCACCACGCCGGCGGGATCACCGAGTTCGTCGAGGATCTGAACACGTCCTCGAACGCGCTCTTCCGGCCACCGGTCTACTTCCACGCCAAGCGGGACACGACCGACATCGAGCTCGCGCTCCAGTACAACGACGGCTACAACG
>JASHVA010000039.1 GCA_030039715.1 Thermoplasmata archaeon
CCGACGAACAGCGTGGCGTCGGTCACGGCTCGGCCGGGGGAGACGCGCGGGAGTAGTAACCGACGCGGCCGACCGGCGGAACGGGTTCGGGAACGACCTACACGTCGAGGTACTGGTAGAACTCGTACGGGTGGGGCCGCAGGTTGAGCTCGAGCTGCTCCTGGCGCTTGAGGTCGATGTACGTCTCGATCAGCGAGGAGGCGAAGGCGGGCCGCAGGAACGCGTGGTCCGACTCGAGGCAATCGAGCGCTTCGCCGAGCGAGCCCGGCAGCTCGTGGATCTCGAGCTCCCGCTTCCGCTCCGCGGTCAGCTTGTAGATGTTCTCGTCGACCGGCGCGGGGGGCTCGATCTTCTTCTTGATGCCGTCGAGACCGGCGAGCGCGAGGGCGGCCTCCGTGAGGTAGATGTTCGCCGCCGAGTCCGGAGTGCGGTACTCGATCCGCTTCGCGGCCGGGCGCCCCCGGTGGTACGACGGGATGCGGATGCTGGCGGAGCGGTTCGCCCGGCTCCAGGCGATGAAGACCGGGGCCTCGAAGCCGGGGACGAGCCGGCGGTAGGAGTTCGTGGTCGGGTTCGTGATCGCGCAGAGCGCGCGGGAGTGCTTCACGAGGCCGCCGACGTAGTACCGGCAGGTCTGGCTGACCTCGGCGTACTTGTCGCGGTCGTCGTAGAACGTGTTCTTTCCCTTCGACCAGAGCGACTGGTTCGTGTGCATGCCGATCGCGTTGTCGCCGTAGACCGGCTTCGGCATCAGGCAACCGACCTTGCCGTGGCGGTGGGCCACGTTCTTGATCACGTAGCGGACGTCCTGGATGTGGTCGGCCATCGGAACGAGCTCGTCGAACCGGACGTTGAGCTCGGATTGGCTCGCGGTCGCGACCTCGTGATGGTGCGCGTCCATCACGATGTGGAACTGGTCGGCGAGGATGTTGCACATCTCGGCCCGCAGGCCGAGCAACGAGTCGACCGGCGGGCTCCGGTGGTACCCTTCCTTGAACCGGACGGTCGGGGCGGCCGGGCCGATCTGCCAGGGCGCCTCGCTGTGGTTGATGAGATATCCGGAGCCCGCCCAGGCGTCGTGGACGCCCTGGTACGACGGGAGGAGCTGGACGGAGTCGAAGACGAAGAACTCGATCTCGGGCCCCCAGTACGAGACGTCGAAGCCCGCGTCGGCGAGGACGTGCTCGGTCCTCCTCGCGACCCAGCGCGGGTCGTGGTCGTAGGGCGTGGTCGTGCCGCCGATGCGCACGTCGCAGATGAACCGCGCCGTGCCGCCGGCCTCGGGATTCCATGGGATCGTGGCGACGGTGCGCGGGTCGGGCACGAGCAGCATGTCCGATTCGAAGATCTCGCGGAAGCCGCGGACGGAGGAGCCGTCGAGCTTCGGGACGCCGGCGGTGAACGAACTCTCGTCGAGCGTGTGGAGCGGGACGTCGACCTGATTGAATCCGCCGAAGACGTCGGTGTAGAACAGCTGGACCCAGCGGACCTTCTCCGCCTTCAGCTGTTCGAGGACGCGCGCACCGTCCGAGATGTTCTTCGACTCCTTGCGGGCCTTCTGAGGGGACACGACGAGAGCCTCCGGAGGGAGCGGACGATATCGCCCTACATCAAGGTTGACCCGGCGAAAGTGGGCGTTCGACCAATATTCATATCGAACAGTTTAACTTCTTCCTATCATATCACGATTCATGCGACGTCCGTCCACCCTCGACGAACTCGACCGCGCCATCCTCGAGGAACTGAACACCGACGCGCGCCGCAGCCATCGCGAGATCGCCCACCGCCTCAAGATCTCGCCGACGACCGTGAGCGCCCGCGTCGCGCGGATGGAGGAGGCGGGCGTGATCCGGGGCTACATCCCGCTCCTCGACGACGAGCAGCTCGGGTGGGACCTGTGGGCCGCGATGGGGATACGGATCTCGAAGGGCCGCCTCCGCGAGGTCGAAGAGCGGCTCGCGCGGGATGCGCGCGCCTACGCCATCTACGACGTCACGGGCGACATCGACGCGCTCCTGATCGGCCGGTTCCGCGACCGGAGGGACCTCGACCGGTTCGTCAAGCACGCCCTCCAGGACCCGCACGTCGAGCGGACGAACACCCAGGTCGTCCTGAACCGCGTCAAGGAGGATCGGAGGGTCCCGGTGTCGCGCCGAACCACCGAGCCGCCCGCATTCCCTTGACGCTCTGAGGCAGCACCACTCCGCGCGGCGAGCGGGGGGGCACGGATCCGGCGCCCGCGGAATGACCCCCTAATCGCCGGGGCTGCGAATCTCCTGCTCGACTGCGATGAGGTCGAGGTACATCGTCCGGAGTTTGCGGCCCCGTTCGTGCCCCACCGGCCGCGCGAAACGAAAACCGCACTTCTCGTAGAACGGGATGGACGCCTCCTTCGCGTTGACGATCAGGAGGCGCACGGCGGGCACCGAGTTGAGAGCGATAGCGCTGATACGACGGATTAGGACGCGACCGATCCCCCGACCTTGGAAGTCGGTATGAACCGCGAGCCGCCCTATCTTCAGCGACGGGACAGTTTCGACGAGTTCCTTCCCCTTCTTCACGTGGGACTTGGGGTACTTCTTGGATTGGATGTACTCCAGGCGAAGACCGTCGGTGCTGATCGTGTAGTACGCCGCCAATTCCCCGTTGTAGTAGGCGAAGAAGGTGCGACCGAGATTCTCGCGCTCGTACTCCTCGACCTCATCCGAATTGAGAAACCCGTCAAGATCCGGGTCCCCGCACGTGAAACTCCGAGCCTGACCTCGTTCGGTAAAGGGCGAGTACGAGAAGAGCTCGGCGTCAACAGAAACTGGATGGGAGAAGGGGTTCGGCTTCGGCATCGGGGCTCATTTGGACCCGGACGTCTTGCGAGAGCGAGAGGACCGCTCCTCGGCACGGCGGTACTCTTCCATCGCCCCCACATAGAGGCGTTTGGCCACCGGGTCGACGTGGGGCTTCTTCAGGTCCTCCGCAACTTCCTTGGCGTCGGGACCCGTTACTGCGGGGATTGGTTCCGGTTTTCCCATGAGGTCGGTCCCCCCAGCCTGAGTGCTGGATAAACTCTCGCAGGCATGGTAAAGCTATCGTACGGAGATGAGGGGTGTGTACGAAGACTCCCGATGCCACTTTTCTATCGGATAGCCACGGACACTCCGAGATCGGGCCGCTCTCCCTCACGGTCGGCTCCCGCTGCCGCCCGGTAGGAGGCCCAAGCCCGCGAGCCGCGCGTCGACTACCGGCAAACGTCTAAGCACATCCCGAACTCCACTGGGACGGAAGGACGCTCATGGACTGGGGAATGGAGAACCGCATCGCGCGGATGTTCTCGCCCGCGAGCCACAACACGGTGATGCTCGCCGTCGACCACGGCTACTTCATGGGGCCGACCCACCACCTGGAGGACGCCCGGGCGACGATCGCCCCGCTCCTGCCGCACGCCGACGCCCTCGCGCTCACCCGGGGAATCCTCCGACGCTGCGTGCCGCCGCAATCCCCGACGCCGATCGTCCTCCGTGTCTCGGGCGGAGCGACCGTGCTCAAGGAGGACCTCTCCGACGAGAAGATCACCACCTCGATGCGCGAGGCGGTCCGGCTGAACGTCGCCGCGGTCGCGATGAGCGTCTTCGTCGGTTCCCCGCACGAACACGAGTCGCTCGTCCATCTCGGCGAGCTCGTCGACCAGGGGGAGGAGGCCGGCGTCCCGGTGATGGCGATCACCGCCGTCGGAAAGGAGCTCGAGAAGCGCGACGCGCGCTACCT
>JASHVA010000040.1 GCA_030039715.1 Thermoplasmata archaeon
GACGCTCCTCGTCAGCGCGTTCGCCTACCCGCTTTTCGTGACGGGCGTCGCGCAGCTGATCGACCCCTCGGCGGCCAACGGGTCGCTCGTGGACTACCCCAACGGGACCGTCGCGGGCTCCGCGCTCATCGCCCAGAACACCTCCGCGCCGTACCTGTTCTGGGAGCGACCGTCGCTGACCGACTACAACACGACGCTCGGTGCCGATACTCCGCCCGGGCCGTCGGACCCCGCTCTCGGCGCGCTTCTCAACGAGACCATAGCGTACATGAAGCAGTACGGCAACTACACGGTGAACGCCACGCTCCCGTTCTGGTTCGTTGCCCCGTCGGCGTCGGACGTCGACCCGGACCTGACGCCCGAGGCGGTGCTGGTGCAGGTGATCCGGGTGGCGGACGCGACGAACCTCTCGGTCGAGTGGCTCACCGGATTCGTCAACGATCACATCACCAACCCCGCGATCCCGTACCTCGGCGTCGCGTACGTCGACGTGCTCCAGCTCGACCTCGACCTCCTGCCGTACGAAGGGCGGTGACCCGTGTACTCGAAGATCCTGATCCCGGTCCAGATCCCGTCCGAAGTCGAGCCGCTCATCCGGTTCGCGACCCAGGTGCTCGAGGCGGACGGCGAGATCCGCGTCCTCCACGTGATCCCGTCGACCACGCTGCCCGAGGTCACGCGCGAGTGGCGCTCGAGCGTCAACCTGGTGGTGCCGGCGCACGAGGCGGGCGCGGCGCTCGACGTCCGGGTCGACCCCGAGGTCCGGGCCTCCACGGACGTGCCCGGCGAGATCCTCGACAGCGCGGAGACCCACGGGGTCGACGCGATCCTGATGACCCTGCGGGGCGACAAGCGCAGTCGCAACCCGTTCGTCGGCCACACGGCGAGCGGCATCCTGCACCACGCGCACGCCGACGTCCTCATCGTGAACCGACTCGCGCTCACCGCGGGGAAGCTCCCCCGCATCCTCCTCCCGTCGTTCCGCCCCCAGCCGCTCCCGCGCGCGATGCAGGTGGCGGAGGAGATCGCCGTCCACCACGAGGGCGCGCCGGTGACGACGATCGCGCTCGGCCCCGCCGCCCCCGGCGAGGCCGAAGAGTACGTCGAGCGCGAGGAACGCACCGCCCGGGGCGTTCCCGTCATCCACAAGCGCTCCGCGATCGGGGGCGGATTCGTCCGTCGCGGCCGCCTCCCCGGGATCATCCTCCAGGTCGCGCAGCGCGAGCGGTTCGGCCTCCTCCTCGTCAGCGAAGAGGGGGACCTCGCCGGCGGCGCGCTCCTCACGCGGCCGTTCCTCGAGGACCTCTTCCGCGCGGCGCCGTGCCCGGTGCTCGCGCTCCGCAGCTAGCGGGACCGGGAGGCGCGATGGCCGAGCTCGCATTCGTCGGCCTCGGCCTCGGCGACGAGCGAGGGCTCTCCTCGCGGGCGTGGGAGGCGCTGCGGGCCGCGGACGAGGTCTTCGCGGAGGAGTACACCGCCGTCGCGCCCGAGGGGACGCTCGACCGGATCTCCGCCGCCCTCCGCCGCCGCGTGCAGCGGCTCGACCGGGCGGAGCTCGAGTCCGAGCGGCCGGTCCTCGAGGCGCTCGCGCGCTCCTCCCGGGTCGCCCTCCTCGTCGTCGGGGACCCGTTCGCCGCGACGACCCACGTCGCGCTCCGCCTCGCCGTCGAGCGGGCCGGCCACGCCTGGACGTACGTCCCGAACGCGAGCATCCTCACCGCCGCCGCCGGATTCCTCGGGCTCGTGCCGTACCGCTTCGGGCGGACGGTCTCGCTGCCGTTCCCGGCGCCGGGCTTCGCGCCGACCTCGCCGCTGGAGCAGATCGCCGCGAACCGGGAACGCGGGCTCCACACGCTCGTCCTCCTCGACCTGAAGCCCGAGGAGGACCGGTTCATGACGGCGACCGAGGCGTTCGCGACCCTGCGGGCGCGCGACCCCGAGGCCCGGTACCTTCCCCGGGAGGCGCTCGCAGCCGTCGCCGCCCGCGTCGGGCGGGACGATGCGGCCGGAGCGTTCGGCCCGGTCGACGCGCTCGCGCGCGAGGAGTTCGGACCGCCGATGCATGTCGTGGTCGTGCTCGCGCCCGAGCTCCACTTCGAGGAGACGGCCGCGCTCGAGCGGTTCCGCCGCGGCCCGCCGCGCGGCGCCTAACCCGTCCGCGCCGGCGAGGTCGGGATCAGCGCCTCGGCGAACTGGCGGATGCGGAACGGCCGCAGGAGGACGACGTCCGGCCCGCCGTCCGGCGAGGGGGCCGGGGGGCGGGAGGCGGGGGCGACGAGCACGACACGCAGGCCCGGAACGACCTTCCGCGCCTCGGCGACGAGGGTGGTCGAACTCCCCTCCGCGAGGTTCACGTCCGCGACGAGCAGGCTCGGATGGTGGTCGCGGATCAGCTCGAGGCACTGGGTCGCCCCTTCGGCCTCGCCGTCGACACGGAAATGGTGGAGACGCAGGAGCCCGCGCAGGAGCACGCGGGTCTCCTCGTCACCGGCCACGACGACCGCGGACGACGCCGGGGGGCTCGAGTCGACCATTGCCAGAGACCGGTCGCATCTGGCCTCCCGAAGGCCCGCTTGACTGGTCGTCAATTGGTTAGTCGACCAAGTATTTTTGTCTACCCGGCAGACAAGGTCTAGCACGCCCGACGCGATGGGGAATCTTCCCTACTCGGCCGGCGTGCCCGTGGTCGGCGCGCGCTCTCCCCAGTCGACCACGCCGGCGGCCTGGAAGAGCGCGTCCATCGCCGCGTGGTACCGATCCGCGGGAGCGGCGAGGACCGAGCGGGCCCGGTCCGCGAGCGCCGTGCCGAACTCCTGCTCCGTCGTCGAGAACTGCCAGGCGTGGGCGGGGCCCCGCCCGAGCGCCGTGAGCAGCCCGAAGGCGAGTCCCCGCTCCTTCCCTTCCTGGGGGAGCGACTGGAGGAGCGCGCGTTCCGCGGCGGCGTTCCCGTGCGTCCGGTACTCGCGCGCGATCCGGTCGACCCAGGCGGCCTCCCGGGCGAGCCGCGCGTAGCGGGGGAGCTCGTCGAGCACCGCCCGCTCCTCGCTCCGCCGCTGCGCCCGCTTCAGGATCTCAGCGACGCGTCCCGGGGCTCCGCGCGCCTCCTCGACCATCCGGCGGGCCTCGGCGGGGTCGGCGACGATCGTCCGGACGATCACGTCGGCGTGGTCCGGCCACAGCCGTTCGAGCGCCCGACTCGCGACCGGCTCGTCGACCTCGAAGTACCCGCGAACCTCCTCGAGCGCGCGGCCGACCGCCCGGCGCTCGATCGCGGTCGCGTCGAGGGCCTCGAGGAACGCGGCGACGTTGCTCCCGTAGCAGACGCCGCCGGCGACGTACGTCGGGCGCGGCGTGCCCTCGATGCGCGGACGGAGCTCGTCGGCGTACGCGTCGATCAGCTGCGCGTCGGAGAGCCGGCCGAGCTCGTACCGCTTCCGGAGCGCGCGGGGGAGCTCGGGGAGATGCGCGTGGACGCATTCGGGACCGCCCTGACAGCGGACGTTCCAGCGGACGTCGACGGGAAACTCCTCGCTCGGGTCCGGTACGACGGCGCCGTCGGAAACGCTCGACAATAGGTGGCGGTCGTCCTTCGCGCACTTCCGGCAGACCCGGAAGGCGGTGTCCGCCCCCGGCCAGGCGACCTCGAGGTACGGCCGGGGCTCGTTCTCCTTCAGGTGGGGGCAGAGGAAGACGCGACGGCCGGGCTCCTCGGTCAGACGGTACGGGAGTTCGGCGACGCGCTCCGCGCGGAACTCGGCCGGCGGCGCCGGCGACCGGCCGGAGCACCAGAGCGCTTTCCGCGTCGCGAAGAAGTGGAATCCCTTCCGGGCCCAGTCGACGTAGCCGAGGAGGAGCCGGCCGGGGTCGTCCGACTGCTGGACGGCGACCTCCGTCTCCTTCGGCGCCCGAGCGAGCGGGGCGTACGACGCCTCTCCGTCCGGCAGCGGGAACGAGACGACCGCGGGGGTATCGGGGTCGAGGTAGAACTTGAGGAGCCCCGCGTACGACCGCGCGAGGGGTTCCCCCCAGTGCGACGCGCGCTCGAGGCGCTTCTCGTCGTCGCGGTTCTCGCGCACCGCCTCGAGCTCCTCGCGCAGCCGGTCGAACCGGTCGGCGGGACAATCCGGCGTCCGCCGCGGGAGGAGCGGCTCCACCGATTCGCGCAGGACTTTCGCCCGGGAGACGAGGTCGTGCTCCCGCACGCCCGAGCCCCGACGGATCCGCGGCATCGACCGACCCCTAGCGCGCGAGCGGTGAGCCGTACATATTCCCGAGGGGGCGCCGGCCGGACCGGTTCAGCGGCGGCAGGCGTCGAGGAAGTGGCGGAAGATCTCGCGTCCGCCCTCGGTGTGCTCGACCTCGGGATGGAATTGGACCCCCCAGATCGGCTTCGCCGGGTGGCTCATCGCCTCCACCCGGCAGGCCGGCGAGTGGGCGAGCACCTGCCAGCCCGGAGGCGCTTCCGCGACCTCGTCGTTATGGCTCGCCCAGACCCGGAACGCGCCGGGGAGGCCCGCGAAGAGCGGGTGGTCGGGCCGGTCCACGACGAGGTCGACCGAACCGAACTCGGGCGACGAGCGGACGAGCTTCCCCCCGAAGTGCCGTCCGAGGTACTCGTGCCCGAGGCAGATCGCGAGGACCGGAACGTCGACCCCGTCGATCCATTCTCCGACTCGGCCGAGCGGGGCGTCGGTCCCCTCGAGGCTGAGCGCGCCGCCGGAAAGGACGATGCCGTCCGCGTCGAGTTCCGCGAGGGGCGTCGTGTTCGGCACGATCGTGGTGTCGGCGCCGAGGTCCCGGAGGACCCGCCACTCCCGATGGGTCCACTGCCCGCCGTTGTCGAGCACCGGGACCTTCACGGGCGCCCCTCCTTCGGCGGGACGCCCGGTCCTTCCGGAGGGCTCGCGGGGGCGAGGCGCGCGAGGTTCGCCTTGATCTCGCCGACCTCGGCGCGCATCCGGAGCATCTCCTCCTCGAACGGAGTGAACCCCTCGGCGCGGAGGACCCGCGCGGAGAAGTAGATCCCGATGAAGATCGCGCCGACGAGGGCGAGGATCGTCGTGAAGACGAGCGCGAAGAGAAGCGTGTACGGGTCCGCGACCGCCGACGCGATCGGGAGGGTGAAGACCCGCGTGATCTCGGCGAACTCGACGATCAGGAGCCCGACGATCAGCGCCGACCAGAACAGGATGACGGCGCGTGAGGCGTTCACGTCGTTCCCCCCGAGCCGACGTACGAGAGCAGGATCGCGACGGGAAGGTCGGCGACGGGGGTCGAGAAGCCCGAGATCCCCGAGGTCGCGGACACGACCGTCAGCATCTCCGTGGTCCCTCCGGCGGGAATCGCCACCTCGAAGGCGAGCACGCCCACGTAGAGAGAGTTTACTCCGTTCGACGTGAAGAGCGCGGTGACGTTGACCGCCACGGGGTCGTCGTCGACCGCGCGGTCGACGGAGAGGACGCTCGAGGCGTTCGTCCATTCGGTCCAGGTGAGCGGGCCGGTCGGGAACGAGCCGGTCCAGGCGAAGCCGACGGCGAAGCCGAGGTTGAGCTCCGCGTATCGGGTGGTCGTGCTGAGGCCCCGGACGTAGTAGTGCGTCGAGTTGTTGCCCGGGAGCGCATCGACGACGAGCACGGCCTCGTCGACGAGCCCCCCGCTCCCGGACGAACCCGTGAGGAGAGGCGTCGCGATGATCAGGACGACGAGCAGGAGCGCGACCCCGACGAACGGGAGGGGCGCGTACGCCTCGATCCGGCCCCCGCCGCCGCCCAGAGGGACCGGGCCTCCTCCGCTCACGGGGCGTCCTCCTTCCAGCCGCGGTAGAGCCGGTGCGGAACCCCGAGATGGTCGAGGACCTTTCCGGCGAGGTACGAGGTGAGGTCGTCGACGCTCCGGGGGTGCAGGTAGTACGGCGGAGCGGCGTCCAGGACGACCACGCCGAGTTCGCTGAGCGAGGTGAGATGGCGGAGCAGGATCGTCGGGAGCGGGGTCTCGCGTGGGACGATGACGAGCGGGCGCCGCTCCTTGAGGTGGACGTGCGCGGCCCGGGTGAGCAGCGTGTCGCCGAGCCCGAGCGCGACCTTGGCGACGGTGTTCGCGGAACAGGGGACGATCGCCATCCCGCGGGTCGGCCGCGAGCCGCTCGCGATCGGAGCCCCCAGGTCGTGGTCGGAGTAGACGTGCGTCGCCCGTTCCGCGAGCGACTCGGGTCCCACGCCGCACTCTTCGCGCAGTACCGCCACGGCTCCGTCGGAAACGATGAGGGCGACCGGGACCTCCGCGGCGCGGAGGCCGTCGAGCACTCGGAGCGCGATCGGCGCGCCGCTGGCGCCCGAGACGCCGACGACAAACGGAGGTTCGTCCGCCACGAGAGTGCCCCAGAGTTAAGAGGCTTCAACGACTCGTGCGATAAGACGGTTCGCGAGGAGGGAACGGTGGGTCATCGAGCGGCGATCGTCGGCGCCGGACATACCCGATTCGGCGTCCTCGACGAGGGCCCCCGCACGTTGCTCCGGTCCGCGGTCGACGGGGCCGTGGCCAGCGTCGATCACGGGATCGAACGGTCGGCGATCCAGGAGGCGTTCCTCGCGACGCTCGGATTCGGCGGCTGGCAGATCGG
>JASHVA010000041.1 GCA_030039715.1 Thermoplasmata archaeon
CCCTCGCCCGACACGAGGACGGCGACCCGGAGCCGGTCGGGCATCGGCGGGACGAGAGGGGCGACTAGAAGAGGGTGGCGGAAGTGAAGCGGAATCCGCTCGTCACGAGGTCGGGCACCGTCGCGGCGCTCCCGCCGCGCTCCGAGCCCGTGATCCGGCGCTCGCGCCCGAGGAGCTCCGTGCCGTGGAGCGCCTCCACGATGCTCTGCGTGAAGCGAAGGTTCCGGACCGGTCCGACGACCTCGCCGCGCTCGATACGGTACGTCCCGTCCCGCGTCATGCCGGTGATGATCGACCGGCCCGGGTCGACGACGCGGACGTAGTGGAACCGCGTCACGAGGATCCCCCGGCGCGTCGCGCGGACGAGCTCCTCCTCCCGCGCGCTCCCGGGCGCGAGCAGGAGGTGGGACGGGATCGGCCCCCAGCTGCCCTGCGGGGCTTCCGGCGAGAGCGCGTGGCCCGACAGCGGTCGGCCGAGTCGGCCCGAGGTGAGGACGTCCGTCACCGCCCCGCGGGCGACCCCGTGGTCGATGAGCGGGGTCGCGCGCGTCGCGACCCCCTCGCCGTCGATCGCGGTCGGGAGCGTCCACGGCGACCGGGCGTCGTCGACCAGGTGGACGCGCGACGGGGCGATCCGGCGACCGCGCCGGCGGCGCAGGCAACTCCATCCCTCGACCTCGCCCTGCCCGCCGAAGCCGAGGTGGGCGAGGAACCCGACGAGGTCGGCGACCGCCGGGGCCCGCAGGAGGACGCGGTACCGGCCGGGGGCGACCGACTCCGGCGCGGAGCGCGCGACCCGCTCGCCGGCTTCGCGCGCGATGCGCTCGGCGTCGAGCCGGCGCACGTCCCAGTGCGCTCCCTCCGACCAGCCCGACACCGGAGGGTCCCGGTCCGGCCGGTCGACGAGCACGTTCGTGTGCGCGGCCGAAGTGCGGGTCGAGCGATCGAGGCCGGAGGAATTCACGACGCGCAGCGACTCCCCGCCGACGTTGACGACGCCGGCGATGCGGCCGCCCGGTGCGGCGCGGGCCGCGCTCGCGAGGATCCGCTCGGCGATCCGCGTCGCGGTCTCGGGCCGGGTCTCCGCCGTCGCGCGCGAGAACGGCACCGGCCGAGGGCGCGGCGCGCCGTCGGACGGGAAGCCCGGAAACTTCTCCTCGACCGGCGCGACGCGGGCGAGCGCCCGGGCCGCGCGCACCACCGCGGCGATCCCCTCGGGCGAGAGGTCGACGGTCGTCGCGGTCCCGAGCCGCCCGCCCTCCGCCACCCGGAACGAGAGGTAGGCATGCCGCTCGGCGAGCGGCTGAGTAATCCGACCGTTCGCGAACCGGATCGTGGTCCACGCCGAGTGCGAGATCCGCGCGTCGGCGCTCGTTCCGCTCGGCAGCGAACGGACGGCCTCTCGTACGCGGTCGCCCGCGCCGCGCTCTCCGGTCGCCACGGCTAGCCTCCCCGCACGGACACGGAGCGGAAGCGGGCCGCCGGCGCGCCGTGGCTCACCCGGGCGAGCTGCGACGGCTGGCCCTTCCCGCAGTTCGGCAGCCCCCACAGTTGCCAGGTGGACGCGTTCCCGACGGCGTCCATTGAGTGCCAGAACTCCGGGGTCATCCCCGCGTAGATCGGGTTGCGGAGGAGCTCCCCGAGCTCGCCGCGGACGATCCGGCGGGCGAACTCGGTGCCGAACTGGAAGTTGAGCCGCTTGTCGTCGATCGACCAGGAGCGGTTCGTCTCGAGGAAGACGCCGCTCGGGACGCCGTCGAGGAGCTCCTCGAACGAACGGTCCCCCGGCTCGAGGTTGATGTTCGTCATCCGGATCAGCGGGGAGCGGTCCGGCCCGTCGGCCCGCGCGGTGCCTCCCGAGTGCGCGAGCCCGAGGCGCGGCGCCGTCTCGCGCGAGGTGAGGGCGCCGACGAGCCGGCCGGCGCTCACGATCGGGACGCGCTGCGCGGGAACGCCCTCGTCGTCCCATCCGAACGTGCCCATGCCGCCCGGGACCGTCGCGTCGGCGACGACGTGCATCCGCTCGCTGCCGTACGAGAGCGAGCCGATCGCCTCCGCCGCGACCCAGCTCGTGCCGGCGTAGGCGGCTTCGCTCCCGTAGATCCGGTCGAGCTCGACCGCGTGACCGACGCTCTCGTGGACCTGGAGGGCGAGTTGGGAGGAGCCGAGGACCAATGTCGTCGTGCCGGTCGGGCAGGCCGGGGCGTCGAGCAGCGCGGCCGCCTCCCGCCCCGAGGTCTCCGCGAGCGTCGGGAGGTCGAGCGCGCGGACGAACTCGAAGCCACCCTGCGCGAAGTTACCCCCGAACGGCCCCGGGGCGCTCCGGGTCTGTACCATCCCGCCGCGCACCGCGGTCGCCGAGACCCCGCCCCCGACCTGCACGATCCGCGAGCGGAACGCGACCCCCTCCGAGGAGGCGAACGACTTCGTCTCGTCCCAGGCCTGGAAGGAGGCGAGCCCGCTCTTCACGTCGCGGGAGGCATGGAGCCGGCGTTCCGCGTCCGTGAGGAACGCGATCGCCTCCTCGCTCTCGACCTCGAACGGATCCTCCCGAAACGCGGTCGCGTACCGCCCGTCGGTCGGCCCGCTCTCCGCGGTCAGCTCGAGCGGCGCGGTCGCCGTGCGACCGGCGGCCCGGGCGAGCCGTACGGCGGTCCCCGCCGCGGCGCGGGCGGCGGTCCGCGTCAGTTCGGAGGTGCCGGCGAAGCCCCACGCTCGGTCGGTGCGGACCCGGATGCCGAGCCCGGCGGAGTACGACGTCGTGAGGGAAGAGGCGCTGCCGTTCCGGACCGCGAGATGGAGGTACCGCTGCGGCCGAACGAGGCGCACGTCGGCGTACCGTATCCCGGTGGCTCGTGCCGCGTCGAGCGCCTCACCGACGAGGGAGTCCGCCACCTCGACCGCCGAGCGGCCGTCACGACCTCGGGCGAGATAAGCTAGGCTTCGCCCGGCCCTAGAGCATCACGCGGAGGTTCAGTTTCTCGGTGAGTTCCTTGTACCGGTTCCGGATCGTCACTTCGGTGACGCCCGCGACCTCGGCGACCTCGCGCTGCGTGCGTCGCTCGCCGCACTGCACGCTCGCGATGTAGATCGCCGCCGCGGCGACCCCCGTCGGGCCGCGGCCGCTCGTGAGCTCGCGCTCCGTCGCCTCTTTCAGGATCTCGTTGGCCCGCGTCTGGATCTCGCCCTTCAGCTTGAGCTCCGAGCAGAACCGCTGGATGTAGTCCTGCGGCCGCGTCGGCATGAGCTTGAGATGCAGCTCGCGCGTCATGAACCGGTACGTCCGGCCGATCTCCTTGCGCCCGATCCGGGACTTGGACGCGATCTCGTCGAGCGTGCGCGGGACGTTGCACTGCCGGCAGCTCCCGTAGAGCGACGCCGCGACGACGCCCTCGATCGAACGGCCCCGGATCAGGTTGCGGTTGACCGCCTTGCGGTAGATCATCGCGGCCGTCTCGCGGACGTTCCGCGGGAGCGCCATCCCCGACGCGATCCGGTC
>JASHVA010000042.1 GCA_030039715.1 Thermoplasmata archaeon
GCGACCGCCAGGAAGAGGAGCGGGCTCGTCCACCGCACGAGCGCGGCGACGCCGCCCGCCGCGACCGCGAGGGCGAGCGCGAGGCCGCTCAGGGCGTTCGGGCTCCAGCCGAGGAACGGCCGGGCGAGCCGCGCCACGTACGGCGCGACGCGTGCCCGGTACTCCTCGAGCACCATCGGCGCCCCTACCGCGGCCGGTCCAAAAGATGCGCGGTCACCTCGGGATCGGCGAGCCAGTCGATCGCTCCGTAGTCGGACCGGCCGTCGTGCGCGAGCCGACGCTCGACCTACCGCGCCACGGCCGCGACCGACCGACCTGTCGTATCGACCTCCCAGACGGCCCGGCCGGGGCCGATCGCCTCGAGCAGCACGACGTCGGTCGCCTCGGCGGCGAAGTTCTCCTTCCGGCTCGCCGCGGAGCCGCGACGCCGGCGGACGAGACGCCGCTCGAGCTCGCGGGGATGGCAACGAAGGACGACCACGCGCCGAACCGGAAGGAGGTGGGCGAGGTGCCCGACGACCACCTCGATATCGCCCCAGGCGCCCGGACGCAGAAGCCGCCGCCGCAGGAGCGGGAGGTCGACCTCGACCGAGCGCCCCCGGCCCCTACCGGCGCCGAGCGACCGCGCGAGGTCGCCGACCTCCACCACGCGGTGCCGACGTGCGAGCGCCCGCGCGACCGAGCTCTTGCCGGTTCCCGGCGTCCCGGTGAGGGCGAGCGGCGCCGTCACGGCGAGGCTCTCAGGCGAAGCGGAGCGACGGGTAGCTCTTCCGCCACGCGAGGACCTCCGCACCGACGCGCTCGCGGCGAAGGCCGGCGCGCACGAGGAGGTCGGCGAGCCGGGGCATGTCGGCCGGGGTCAGCCCGAGCCGGGCGACCTCCGCGGTGCCGATGCGGCCGACCAGGTCGATCAAGAGCCGCTGGCGCTCGAGCCGACGCGCGAGCGCGCCCGCTCCGAGCCCGTGCCGCTCCTTCAGGGCGGAGCGGTCGAGATGGATCTGGTGCGAGGCGGTGTACCCCTCGGCCGCCGCGACCAGCGGCACCCCGAGCGCGTCGAGCGCCCGGGCGAGGGCCCGCGCGTCGTCGACGACGGTGGTCGCGTACTCCGTTCCGCATCGCTCGAGCTCGAGGAGCGTCTGCGCGAGTCCCGCGATCCGGTGCCAGTGGGCGTTGTCGAAGACCCGCCAGACGAGCGCCGGGTCGATCTGCAGGAAGAGGTCCTCGCGGTCGGTGACGAGGAGGCCACCCTGCGGGCCGGGGAACGACTTGTGCGTGGAGCCGAAGACGACGTCCGCGCCCTCCCGCAGCGGGTCCTGGAACTGCCCTCCCGCGATCAGCCCGAGGACGTGCGACGCGTCGTAGAAGACGAGGGCATCGATCGCGTGCGCCGCCTCGGCGATCTCCTTCAGGGGGTACGGGAAGAGGAAGAAGCTCTGTCCGAGGACCACCGCGTTGGGGCGCTCGGACTCGATCGCGTCGACCGCCGCCTCGGAGCGGACGCGGTGGCCCGGGCCGTCGGCCGGGAGCGGCCGCACCGTGTAGTCGCAGAGCGCCGGGACGAAACCGGGAGCGTAGCCGTCGTAGCCTCCCTCCTCCGGGGAGATCGCGAGGATCTTCGACTTCGGCGGGAGGAGCGGGACGAGGGCGGAGAGCGCCGCGATGTGCCCCGAGAGCGGGCGGACCGTGGCGAACTTCGCCCGGAAGACGCGCGCGGCCGCGGCATTGGCGAGCGCCTCGATCCGGTCGGTGTACCGGGTCCCGGCATAGCTGTTGTCGATCTTCTCCCCGTCGAACTCCGTGGAGAGGGGGAGCGTGTAGCGGCCCGCGAGGTCGCTCGAGAGATAGCGGCGCGCGAGGGGCGAGACCGCGTTCTCGCTCGCGAGGAGGTTGAAGACCTCCCGACCCCGCCAGCGGTCGTGCGCGCGGACGAGCGCCGCGAGCCGGCGCTCTTCCTCACTCGGAGGCGGGTCCATCGGGCCCCGGGCGGCTCGAGAGGTCGCCCTTCGCGAGCTTGCGGTGCTCGCGGTGGCCGCAGCGCGGGCAGACGAGCTCCTTGCCGCCGGGCGAGAGCAGCGCGTGGCAGACCTGGCAATGCGCCGAGACGACGCCGAGGTTCGCGGGCGCCGTCGTGAGCTTGATGGAGGGCCGCGCCTGCAGAACGCGCGCGAGGATCACATCCCCGACCGCGAACTCGCTCGAGAGCGACTCGGTGTAACCGTCCCGGGCCTTCGAGATATGGACCGTCCCCTCGGGCGCACCGGGGACCGTCCGTCGACTCGTCCCGGCCCCGACGATGGTGCAGATCGCCATCGCGGTCTTGAGCTCGTCCACTACCGCGTAGACGAGGTCCCCGTCGTGGATCTCGGGGATCGCGTTCCGCGCCTCGACGTGGACCGTCCGATCCTGCACGTCGAGGCGGGGCCGCCCGAGGACGGAGGCGTAGATCCGGCCGCGGTCCTCGTAGGTTCCGGGGCCGGGCAGGAACTCCTCCGCGGCGCCGAGATAGTCACCGGGAAGGACGAGGGCGGGTAGCTCGGGGGTGCTCATCGACTCTGCTCCGTCTGGATCGCCCAGAGGTCCACCGCGAGCCGCACCCGGCGCCGGGCGTGGTGCGGAAAGGTCCGCGGCAACTCCCAGGCGATCGGCCGCGTCGCGATGACGTGGGCGCCCGCGGCGACCGCGCGTCGTGCTATAAAGGTTCGGGAGTCGGAGAGGGAGAAGGCGTACACCGCGCGCTTCGCGAGCCGGAACGCGGTGTCCCAGAACGGCCGGTCGGCGTGCCGGCGCTGCGCGCCGAACGGCGGGTTCATCACCACGAGCTCGGCGGGCGTCTCCCATTGCACGACCTCGGCCTCGACGAACGAGACCGACACGCCCCGCTCGGCGGCGGCGCGCCGGGCCACGGCGACCGATGCGCGGTCGACCTCCACGCCGGTCACGCCCCTCGCCCCCAGCAGCGCCGCGCCGATCGCGAGGCGGCCCGTCCCGCTCCCGAGGTCGAGGACGGTGCGGCCGGCGAGCTCTCCGGCCCCCAGCGCGTCGAAGAGGAGCTCCGCGGCCGCTTCGGGCGGCGTGACCACCTGTTCCCGGGCCGCGCTCGGGTCGGACGGAGGAGCTACTGCCTCGAGTTGGCGAACGAGCTCCGCACGACGCATCGCGCGCCGGACGGGACGTCGCGTCTTGAGCGTGCCGCGGCCCGCCCGAGAGGCGAAGCGGGGAGCCGGATTTGAACCGACGTACGCCTTCGCGACAGGATCTCTCCGCCGGTTCCCCCGGCGTTTAAGTCCCGCGCCGTTTCCAAGCTTGGCTATCCCCGCAGCGCTAGCGCGCGGTGGGGGCGACCGGCTCGGCTTCCTTCGCGGGGCGTCCGCCGGCCTTCTTGACCGACACGCGCTTCGGGAAGTACTTCAGCAGAACCACGTCGTTCACCGCGGAGACCCAGCGGTACGGCACGCTGGTGGGACGGGAGTCGTCGACTAACATGGGGCTCGTCTCGTCGACATAGAGGCCGTCGACCTTGGACGAATCGACGTCCACGATCACGTTGTCGACCTCGCCGAGCAGCCGTCCGTCGGGGGTGTAGATCTGCCGTCCCAGGAGTTCGGTCATCTCGACCAGCATAGCGGGTTCCCGTGGGCCCGAGACGAGGGCCTACCTTCTTATGCCTTTGGGCCGAG
>JASHVA010000043.1 GCA_030039715.1 Thermoplasmata archaeon
CCATCAAATAGCCCGGATACGGTGACGCAGCATGCCGATCTTCACGACCAAGGACAAGGAGCAGATCTACTACAAGGACTGGGGAACCGGGCAGCCGGTCGTGTTCAGCCACGGATGGCCCCTGAGCGCCGACGCATGGGAGGACCAGATGCTGTTCCTGGCCTCGCACGGCTATCGTTGCATCGCGCACGACCGCCGGGGCCATGGCCGCTCCTCGCAGCCGTGGAACGGCAACGACATGGACACCTACGCCGACGACCTCGCGGGTCTCGTGGAACACCTGAACCTCCGCGACGCCGTGCACATCGGGCACTCCACCGGGGGCGGCGAGGTCGTCCGGTACATCGGCCGCCACGGCACGAAACGGGTCGCGAAGGCGGTCTTGATCGCTTCGGTGCCCCCGCTGATGCTGAAGACCGCCGCGAATCCCGGCGGCCTGCCCATCGAGGCGTTCGACCAGATCCGGGCGGGGGTCCAGAGCGACCGGTCGCAGTTCTTCAAGGACCTGAGCGCGCCGTTCTACGGTGCGAACCGACCCGGTTCCAAGGCCTCGCAGGGGTTGCGCGACTCCTTCTGGCTCCAGGGGATGATGGCGGGTCACAAGGCGGTCTACGACTGCATCAAGCAGTTCTCGGAGACGGACTTCACCGAGGACCTGAAGAAGGTCAACGTCCCCACGCTCGTCCTCCACGGAGACGACGACCAGATCGTCCCGATCGCGGACTCGTCCCAGCTGACGGCGAAGATCGTGAAGGGCGCCCGGCTCAAGGTCGTCCCCGGAGCTCCCCACGGTCTCTGCTCGACGCACAAGGATCTCGTCAACCAGGAACTGCTGACGTTCCTGAAGTCGTGAGCCGCGCCGGTCGGACCCTTTCGTAGATTCCCGAGTCCACTCCGGAGACGCCCGGCCGCCCGCTCCTCAGGGCGGACCGATACGAACAAAAAGGCGAGCCCGACGCCACGATAGGGGGACTCCCCCCAACGGCCACCTATGGGTTTATGTTCTCGAACCGCCGGAACTACATGCTACCGGTGCCGGGTAATCTCGTAGGAGGGGGCCGTAGGGCCACATCCGGGGTAGCGCAGTTCGACGAATTCGCTCGTCGTGTTGGTCGCGAGTTCACGTAGGGGAATGCGCGCGACTCCCCGACCGCCCCGCCGACGTGCTTCGCTCGCCGTCGGTGCCGTACTGCTGGTCGCGGCGATCGGCATGATCACTTCGCTCCTCGTCGTCCCCGGCGCGACCGGTACTGGAAACACGGGCAGCACGACCCCGTCCGTGGGATCGATCACGGTTTCGCCCGCCCTCTCGCCCGGTTCACAGGTCGTCACGCAGGGGCACTCGGCCGCCGTTTCGGCCACGATCCCGAGTTCGGGTACCCCGCCGTACCGCTGGCAGTGGCTCTACAGCCTCAACGGGGGGGCATCCTACACGCCGGCCGGCTCCGCGCAGTGCCTCACTCCCGGCGGCGACGGAGCGACGCCCGGCGCCGTCGAGACCTGCTCGTTCGCGACCACGGACGCGACACCGACCGGCACCTATTCGTTCGCCCTCCGCATCACGGACAGCGCGAGCGAAGCGGAGACCGTGACCTCCCCGGTTTCCACCACGATCTCGGTCGAGCGGGGGAGCACGACCAGCGAGGCCTCGGCGGACGGAGCCCCCGCGCTCCAGACGGACCCGCAGGAGGACTGCACCGGCGGTTGCACCAACACGAACTGGTTCGGCGGGACCCGCGGCTCGGGAAACCTCGCGGTCACCACGACCGCCACGAACGAACTGCTCGTCCTCGAGATCACCGACTCCGGCCAGACCGGAGCGGACCTCTCGACGGCGGATCTCGCCGATACCCAGGGGTCGACCTGGACCCTCGAGTCGACCAACGAGTGGGATGGGGCCGGGCACTTCCAGTACGTCTTCTACGCGCTCGACGGCACGGCGGGCGCCGACACGATCACCGTCGACACGGCCGCGGGCACTCACACCGATACGACCGACGCGACCGCGGTGCTCTCGGCGTTCACCGGCGTGGACACTTCTGCGCCGATCGCCGCGATCGGTACGTTCGAGGACGGCACCGGCACGCAGTCGTCCGCCAGCGTCACCATCCACGTCTCGCCCACGACGATCCTCGGCGTCGTATCGACGACCGACGGCTCTTCGGACTTCGCCGCGACCACCTCCCCGGCCTTCACCGAAGCTGGAACGATCAACGACGGCGCCGCCACCGCTTCGTTCCTCGAGTACTACGCGGCCTCGGCGACCGGCACGTACACCTCCGAGCCGACCTGGACCGGTTCGGTGCACTGGGGGGCCGTGGCGATCGCCGTCCAAGGTGCCTCTCCGCTCTCGGTCACCATCGCGCCGACCGCGGTGACGCTCGACCAGGGCCAGTCGGTGACCGAGACGGCGACCGCGACCGGCGGAACCGGCACGCTCACCTACACTTGGTCGATCGCTTCGGGCAGCTGCCCCGGGTTCGCGAACTCGGGTGCGGCCACCCTTACCTACTCGCCGTCGGGCACGTCCACGAACTGCGTGCTGACCGTCACGGTCGAGGACGCGGACGGCCACACGGCCCAGCCGGCCACGTCCGCGGCGGTCACGGTGAACTCCGAACTCGCGGCGCCCGCGACGCCCACGGTAAGCGCCACGGCCCTCGACGTGAACCAGGCCGAGACGGTCACCGGCACGATCCCGAGCTCCGGGACCCCGACCTACGCCTGGACGTGGCTCGTCTCGGTGAGCGGCTCCGCCTACGCGGCGGAAACCGAGTGCACCACGAACGGCGGAACCGGCGCGGCGGCCGGCGCGACCGAGACTTGCACGCTCGCCGCGGCCCGGCTCACCGCCGGCGATACCTACAACTTCGAACTCAAGGTGACCGACAGCGCCACGACGGCCGAGACCTCCACCTCGGCCGCGTCGGCCACGGTCTCCGTCGCCTCACAGCTGGCCGCACCGGCCGCGCCGTCCGTCAGCGCCACCAAGCTCGACCTGAACCAGGCACTGACTGTGAGCGGCACGATCCCGACCAGCGGCACGGCCCCTTACTCGTGGACCTGGCTCGCGTCGGCCGACGGCGGAGCGTACGCGACCGCCACCGAGTGCGCCACCGACGAGGGGACCGGGGCGGCGGCGGGAGCCACCAAGACCTGCGCCATCGGATCCGGCGACCTCGTCGCGGGCGACACGTACAACTTCGAGCTTCAGGTCGAGGACGGCGCCTCGACGCCCGAGACGGCCCCCTCCGCCGCCAGCTCCACCGTGTCGGTGAGCACCGAACTCGCCGCCCCGGCCGCGCCGACCGTCAGCGCAGCGGCGCTCGACGTCAACCAGGCGGAGACCGTGACCGGGACGATCCCGTCGACCGGCACGGCGACCTACTCGTGGACCTGGCTCGTCTCGGTCGGGGACGCCGCCTATGCCGACGCGAGCCAGTGCGCCGCGAACTCGGGGACCGGCGCCGCCGCCGGCGCGACCGAGACCTGCGTCATCGCCGCGGCGACCCTGACCGCCGGGACGACGTACTCCTTCGAGCTCGAGGTCACCGACAGCGCGACCGTCGCGGAGACCGCGACTTCTCCCGCCTCCCCCACCGTCACGGTGAGCTCGGCGCTCTCCGCCCCGGCCGCACCGACCGTCAGCGCGACCGCCCTCGACCTCAATCAGGCCGAGACGGTGACGGGGACGATCCCCTCGAGCGGCACTCCGTCGTATGCCTGGACGTGGCTCGTCTCGGTCAACGCCGGGGCCTACGGGACCGCCACGCAGTGCGCGGTGAACTCCGGCACCGGCGCCGCCGGCGGCGCGACCGAGACCTGCGCGATCGGCGCGAGCGACCTCACCGCCGGCGACACCTACGGCTTCGAGCTCCAGGTCAAGGACAGCGCCTCGACCGCGGAGAGCGTGACGTCCCCGGCATCCTCCACGATCGCGGTCAAGGCAGCGCTGACCGCCCCGGCAACGCCGACGATCGGCGCGGCGAAGATCGACCGCAACCAGGCGGAGACGGTCACCGGCACGATCCCGAGCACGGGCACCGCGACGTACGCCTGGACCTGGATGGTCTCGGTGAGCGGAGGCGCGTATGCGGCCGCGACCCAGTGTGCGACCAACTCCGGTACCGGCGCCGCCGCCGGGGCGACCGAGACGTGCTCGATCGCCGCGAACACCCTCACCGCCGGCGACACCTACGCCTTCGAGCTCAAGGTCACGGACAGTGCGACGACCCCCGAGACGGCGACCTCGGGCGCCTCGGCCTCTGTGACGGTCGCCTCCACCCTCGCGGCACCGGCCGCGCCGACCAACAGCGCGACGAAGCTCGACCTCAACCAAGGGCTGACGATCGACGACGCGATCCCGACCTCGGGCACCGCGACGTACTCCTGGCAGTGGCTCGTCTCCGTGAACGGCGGTACCTACGCCGACGCGACCGTCTGCGCCACCAACGCCGGTTCCGGCGCGGCCGCCGGGGCGACCGAGACGTGCAGCGTCGCGGCGAACGGCCTCACGACCGGCGACAACTACGCCTTCGAGCTCGAGGTCACGGACGGCGCGACGACCCCCGAGTCGGTCACCTCGGCCGCATCGGCCACCGTGACCGTCAGCTCCGCGCTCTCGGCGCCCGCGGCGCCGACGTTGAGCGCGTCCGCCCTCGACCTGAACCAGGCGATGACGATCTCCGGAAACGTACCGTCAACCGGAACCGCACCGTACTCCTGGACCTGGCTCGTCTCGGTCAACGGCGGCGCTTACGCGACCGCGACCGAGTGCGCCGTCGACGACGGCTCGGGGGCGGCCGCCGGTGCGGCCGAGACCTGTTCGATCGCCGCGAACACGCTCAGCGCCGGGACCACGCTCGCCTTCAAACTCGAATCGACCGACTCGGCCACCTCGGCCGAAACGGTGACGTCACCCGCCTCGGGCACGACCGCGGTGGAAAGCGCACTCGCCGCCCCGGCGGCGCCGGTCCCGAACGCGACCGGGATCGACCTCTCCACGATCCTCGGGGTTTCGGGCACCCTCCCGTCGACCGGCTCTCCCTCGTATTCCTGGCAGTGGCTCATCTCCCAGAACGGCAGCGGGTACGCCGACGCGACGGTCTGCGGGAGCTCGGCCTCCGGCACCGGAGGCGCCGCCGGCGCGGAGGAGACCTGCACGGTCCCCGCCGACATCCTGACCGGCGGGGCCAACTACACCTTCGAACTCGAGGTGACCGACAGCGCGTCGAACCCCGAGTCCGCGACGTCCGGGGCCTCGGCCGACGTCGCGGTCAGCTCGGACCTCGTGGGCGGTGCCCCGAGCCCCCCGAGCGCGGTGCTCGACGACGGGCAGTCGGTCGTTCTCTCGGCGAACGCGGACGGCGGGAGCGGAGGCAACACGTACCAGTGGTACGAGGGGGACTCCGCGAGCGCGTGCGTCGCCCTCGGTAGTCCGATCACCGGTGCGACGGGCGCGACGTACTCCGCCGACCCCTCGAGCACCACCTACTACTGCTACGTCGTGGACGACTCCGACGGCGACGCGGTGACCTCGGGGGCCGCCCTTCTCACCGTCAATTCCGCCCTGCTCGCCCCGTCGGCACCCACCGTCAGCGCGA
>JASHVA010000044.1 GCA_030039715.1 Thermoplasmata archaeon
CTAGCCGCGGCCCATGCCCGCGTCGGCCGACGCTCCGCACCGTCAGATCGTTCCCGTAGCGTTGGCGGCCCTGGTGATCGCGGGCGCGTTGGCTCTGCCATTCGTCATGTCGATCGCCACGGCCGGAGCCGCACCGGTATCTCCCGCGGCGACCGACGGCGGGGCTGCGCGCGACCTCAGCCTTGCCAGCGTCTACCGTCAAACCTCGTCGAGCCCTGCTTCGGCACCCCCGCTCGGCGTGCTGGCGACGGTGAACTTGGCGGTGGGAGCCTCCCCGCTGGGCGTCGCGGTCGATACGTCGGACGGTGACCTCTACGTCTCGCAATCGAATGCATCCACCGTCGCGGTGATCTCGGGATCCACGAACGATGTGCTGAAGACGCTGCCCGTTGGTCTGGACCCGACGGGCGTCGCGTACAACCCCGCGAACGGCGAGGTCTACGTGGCCAACTTTCTGTCGGGTAACGTTAGCGTGATCGATGCCTCATCGAACACAATCATCACCGCGGCGGTCTCCGCGCCCGACGCCTTCCCTGGCGGACCCGTCGGGATGACGGTGGACCCCAACAACGACACGGTCTTCGTGACGAATCAAGATGCCTCGGGTCCCGGTAACGACTCCGTCAGCGTGATCGCCGGGTCCTCGAACACGGTCGCAGCCTCCATCCTCGTGGGCGCGGACCCGATTGCCGCGGCGTTCGACGCCGCGACCAACTCGGTCTACGTGGCGAACAGCAACGCGAGCAGCGTGAGCGTGATCAACGCCACGACGAATCTGGTCACCGCCACGGTGGCCGTGGGACGGTCGCCGGTCGGTGTCGCGTACGACGAGGGCAACGGAGACGTCTACGTGTCCAACTTCCTTTCGAACAACACGACCGTCATCGACGGGGCGACGACCGCTACCGTGGCCTCGGTCAGCACGCCCGGACTCCCGGTCGGTGTCGCATACAGCCCAGCGCTTTCGCTCGTGGCCGTGGCCGAGGAGTCCCTCGGCAAGACCACGTTCATTAACGACACGACAAACACCGTCGTCGAGAACGTCACGGTAGGGTCGTATCCCGTCGGTGTGGCTTACAGCCCGGTGACCGACGAGCTCTACGTGACGAACTCCAACTCCAGTACGGTCAGTGTCATCGGCACCGCTCTCATCCCTCCGGTGAGCGTGACCTTCTCCGAGTCCGGTCTCCCGGCCGGGACGAGCTGGAGCGTGACGCTCGGCGGGAACCTCCAGAGCAGCACGGGAACTTCGATCTCGTTCAACGAGTCGAACGGCACGTACTCGTACACGGTATCGCCCGTACCGGGCTTCAACGCCACTCCGCCCTCCGGCGCCGTGACGGTCCAGGGCTTCCCCCAGACGGTGGCCGTGACGTTCGGGCCGTTCTCGTACGGCGTGAGATTCGTGGAGTCGGGCCTGCCCGCCGGCACTCTCTGGTCGGTCATCTTCAACGGGACCCCCGGCGTATCCGATGGAAGCACGATCACCTTCGCTTCGCCGAACGGCACCATCCCGTTCGAGGTAGGAACCGTGGGCAATTACACGCCCAAGCCCTCGATCGGCAACGTCACAGTGAGCGGTGGCCCGACGGGCGTCTCCATCTCCTTCACGAACGGGACCGGCCCCTCGAGCAGCTCTAGCAGCGGCTTGCCGAGCTGGGTCTGGATCGTGGTCGTCGTGGTCGTGATCGCGGCCGTCGTGGGCGTGGTGTTCGCGCTGCGGAGCCGGCGACCGCCGGCCAACCCGAATCCCCCTCCGCCCCAAGCGTGGCAAGAGAAACCCCCAACGCAGTGATCTGCCCTCGGTGAACGCCGGCGCGGGCGCCGGTAGGGGGACGCGCGCCGAACTCCGCTCGCGTAGTTTCAGCCGTAGCCCCACGACCGAAGGCGCTCGTCGAGCTCGGCAGGCACTTCGGAAGGCGCTGGGTGCAGCAGCCGCTCGAGCGCATCGGTCGCGCGATCGGCGACCGGAGCAAGTTCCGGAGCTCGGAGGCGTTCCGGGGGAAGCGGACCTACGGCCCCGCCCTCGAGGTCGTATCCCCGGAGGGTCCCGGAGGCGGCCTCGACGACCAACTTCACCGAGCCCGTGTACGCGGCCACCGAGAAGAGATTGAGTTCGGTCCGCCGCCTCGGCGTCAGCGCTTCCAGGAACGGTCGGTTCCACTCGGTCCCGTCGCCCGCCGAGAGCAGCGGGCCGGGTCGGTCCGCGGAGATCAGCGACTGGAGTGGCACGCCCGACCCTCGACCGGGGCGTTCGAGTCCCGCGGCCTCCAGGATCGTGGCGGTGGCGTCCATGGGCGACGCCCAACCGCGACCTGTGGTGCCCGCAGAACGGTCCGCGGGGAGGCGTAGGAGAAGAGGCACGCGGAGCATCTCCTCGTCCGTCCGTACTCCGTGCCAGACCATCCCGTTCTCTCCAAACGCCTGGCCGTGGTCGCTGGTTAGGATTAGGAGCGTTCGGTCCCATCGGCCGGCGCGCCGATAGGTTTCGACGATCCGCTCGAGGCGGCGGTCGATCCCGGTGATCGCGTTTCGATAGAGACCGTGCAGCCGCTCCAGGTCGTCGGCGGGCGGAAGTACGGGAGGTGCAAGGAGCGTGAGGACATCCTGAGGGATCCGCATGTTCGACCACCACTCGAGAAATGGCCCGGCGGCCGGGTCCATGAGGTACGGCTCGTGCGCGTCGAGGTAGTTGATGAAGCAGAACGTCGGCGCGTCGCGGGGCTGCGCCGAAAGCCAGCGGGCGAGATCTGGCTCGATCCACGGGTTCATGTTGCCGACGGAGGAACGTTCGGGGTCGACGGTCCTCCGCGCGACGGCGTCCGCCGCGGCCAGCGCCCACGGCACGTGAGTGAGCATGGTCTTCACGAGGCGTCCCGCCCGCTCGCGAGGAGTAAGGTCGGGAATCGCGGGTCCGTCGCCGTGGGGGCTTGCGGCCACTCTATGAGAGGGTGCGTGCCGGGTGCGATGGACCTGTTCCCACCACTCGCCCCACTCCGCGACGTCGAAACCGTCGACGAGCCCGTACGCCGGACTGATGATCGGATTGGCGGAGAGGGAGAGCGTTCGGTACCCCGCACCTCGAAGTGTTGCCGCCAGTCGAGGGGTTCCGTGAGGGAGCGTGAGCGCGGCCTTCCCGTGGCATCCGTGCTCCCACGGGTAGAGGCCGGTGAAGAGGCTGGCATGGGACGGGAGCGTCCAAGGCGCGACGCTCGCCGCTCGCGGATAGAGTACGGCCGATCGTCGAAGCTCTTCCACGAACGGCATGCGGACCGCCGAGGTTCCGCCGGGAAAGTCGCTCGCCCGGACGCAATCCATCACCACGATCAGCACGTCGGGCCGCGCGGTGGGGGCGGAACCGTTCGTGCTCATGGTCGACCCCACTTTACCGGCTCGAGCGGGAGCCGGCCGCGGGAGGCCCCCTCACCGAACACGCCCGATAGATAACGCCGCGCGGGGACGAGTACCGGGCGGTCGACCGCAACGCGGGGCCCTGCGGCGGGGAACCTCGCGCACCAACCCACGCGCTCCGAGCGGAAAGGCAGCTGGCCCCTCCCCGGTCCAACTTCAGAGGGAGCCCGACGAGACGCTTTCGCCGTTCGGCCGCCGCGGCGACGTCGCGATGCCGGAAGGTTCGTCGTCGTTGCTGGGACGAGCTCGTAGCAAATCCTCCGCGGTCGCGGGGGTCCCGTCGGCCGGACCCCCGGCCTCGTCCGTCACGGAGCGCCCGAGGTAACCTCCGGACCGGTACGCCCGGGGCGCCGGGGACGGCACCTCGGGAGAACGCGGGGCAACCGAAAGAGCGGGGCTGGCGGCCAGAGAGCTTGCCGGAGAGAGG
>JASHVA010000045.1 GCA_030039715.1 Thermoplasmata archaeon
CCACGCTCGGATCGTCTCGACGAGGGTCGGTTCGAGGTACTCTTCGCCCAGCATGCCGAGGAACGTCTGCTGCGGCGGCAGCGTGCTGACCACCGCCTTCGCGCGAATCTCGTCGCCGTCGGCGGTTCGGATCCCTACGGCCCGCCCGCCCTCGACCACAATTTTGGTCACCTCGGTATTCTCCTGCACGGAGATGCCGGACTCGTAGGCGGAGCGCATGATCCCGGAGTTGAGCCGGTGGGTTCCGCCGCCCACGAGGGCCGCGTTCAGCATCCGGTAGACGTAGATGGCGAACATGTAGCCGATCCCCGGTAGGTCCGGTTCGATCCCCCACTTGCAGCCGAGATACAGGAGGGCCGCGCGGACGCGGTCGTCCCGCAGCTGGTAGTGGTCCAGCATTTCGATCGGACTCTGCTCCGACCAGTCGAGGACGTGTTGCCCGATCTCCGACGACGACAAGAGGGCCGCGAGCTCGACCGGCGCCATCGGCGGCCGGTAGGTCGTCGGGAGGAGGCACTTCAGGTTCGCTTCCTCGATATCGTGGTAGAACCGGGAAAAGTTCGCGGCTTCCGCATCGCCCGCGAGCTTCGCGATCGACTGCGCGCTCTTCCGAGGGTCGAGGTAGAGCGTGAGCGCGTGGGCCGGGTCGTAGAAGAACGACGCCTGCACTTCGGGCCGGATGAAGTTCACCCCGTACTGAGCGAGGAAGAGGTCGTCGACCGGGGGCATCAGCTCTCCCATCATCATGTAGGTCGCGTGCAGGTTGAACCGGAACCCGCCGTAGTCCTGCGTCGCGAGTCCCCCGCCCATCTCGTCGCGGCGCTCGACGATCAGCACTTTCGCGCCGGCGCGGCTGAGGTAGGCGGCGAGCGTCTCGCCGTTCGGCCCCGCTCCGATGATCACGACGTCGTACTCCGACACCGCCCTCACTCCGTGATCTTCGGCGCCAACGTGACGTTGTTGCGCGCCGCCCAGGTCGGATACCACTCGAGCGGCTTGTGGCTCCACCACGCGGGGCGCTCGAGGCCGAGGTCCGCGAGCACGGTCTGGGCGGCGTTGTATCCGGCGCCCAGCCAGGAAAAGCTCATTGGCCACACTCCATTCGAGAGGTAGAGGTTCTTGATCGGCGTCCGGGGGGGGTGGCAACCGAGGAACGGCCGGTCGAAGTAGAGCTGCCCGGGTTGGACCGTACCCCCGCTCCAGACGCCGCCAATCGCCGAGTCGTTCCGGCGGGAGATGTCGAGCGGGGAGTAGGCGAACGTGTCGACGATTCCCTTCGAGAAGCCGGGGGCGTACTCCTCGAGGCGGGCGGTGCAGCGGTCTAGCACGTTCTGTGTGAGGCCCTCGTCCCACTCGGTGGGGCCATCGTGCCGGCTGATGCGGTACGGGACCTCGGCCCACAGCTGGACGCTGTGGAGACCCTTGGGCGCGGCGCGTGGGTCGTGCTTCGAGAAGATGAAGTTCGCCCCGAGGAACGCCATCTTCTCCGGGATGCGCCCGCGGTCGACGTCGGAGAAGCACTTCTGGACCTCGGCCAGCGTGTCGGCGCCGAAGTTGAAGTGCCAGGCGCGCTTGAGGTCCGGGTCGAAGTCGCTGCCGATCCAGTTGGGCTCGGCCTTGGAGAGGTATCCGGCCGTGAAGAGCACGCCCCAGTAGTTGTAGTTCCTCAGGACTCGCGCGACTGCAGGGTCGAGGTGGTCCTCTCCGACCAGTCGGAGGAACGTCGGGACCGGCGTGAGGTTGCTGATGATCGCGCGGCGCGCCAAGAGCGTCTTCGCCGGATACGACGCGTGCGGCGAGAGCTCCACTCCGACCGCCGCCCCGTCCTTGACCAGGATCTTTGTCACCTCGCTGTTCTGGAGGACCTTCCCCCCGTTCGCGACGAGACATCGGAAGATCGCGTGGGGAATCTGGTGCGAGCCCCCGATCGACTGCTGGACGCCGAAGGACGAGACCAAGAGGAGGGCGCCGATCGGACCGATCACTTTGAGAAACGGTTCGAAGGCGCACGCGTGCTCCCAGCCCGCCAGCTGAGCCTTCAGATGCTCGTCCTCGAACAGCGTGTCGATCAGTTCGTACCCCGTCATGTTGAGGAAGTCCGACGGGACGTGCGGGAGCTCGCCGAACAGTCGGACCGTCGTGTCCCAGTTCTCGACGGACGGCGGCGAGTAGACGAACGTCTGCATGATCTGCTGGCGGCGGTCCACGAACGCGTTCATGATGTCGCGGAAGGTCGCCGCGTCGCGCTCGTTGAACTTCTTCCACTTCTGGTACGTGCGGTTCGCGTTCCAGAGGTCGGGCGCGAACGCCTTCCCGTCGCGGTAGGGCGTCGCCCGAGAAAACTGGGGAACGTACAGCTCGAGGCCGTACTTCTCCAGCTCGAGGTCGAGCATCGCGGGGCTATGCCCCGTCCAGATCCCGGAGGCGTGAGGGTTTTGGCGCCAGCCCGGCGTCGCGTACTCCTCGGTCGCGCAATGGGTTCCGATCTGGTCCCCCTTTTCGATCACGACCACCTTGACGCCCGACTTCGCAAGGTAGGCCCCGGCGGTGAGGCCGTTGATTCCTCCGCCGATGACGATGACGTCGAACTCCGCGTTGACGGTCGGCACGTTCGTTCGCCTGGTCAGGCCGCCACTCGGGGGATGGGGCGGTCCGTGGGAGACCATAGCACGAGGCGAGGGATGAACCCCAAGACCACCGACACTCCTACATAGTGGTACATTGTGACACATTCCCCCGATGGCACCCCTGAAGACGGTCTTCCGGAGCCTCCGGCTCACGCAGAAGCTCGACTCGGCGATTCAGCGGGAAGCGACGTCGCGGGGGCTGCCCGTGAACTCGTTGATCTCCCAGATCCTGACCAAGTACGCCGAGTGGGACCGGCACGCCGAGAAGTTCGGCTTCGTGATGATCACGCGCGACGGTTTTCGCACCCTCGTCGAGTCGATTCCCGACGACCTTCTCGCGCGCGTCGGGCCCGAGCTCGGAGCGTCGAACCCGCGCGAGATGACGCTCTTCTGGTTCAAGCGCCTCGGCGTCGAGCCGTTCTTGAGCTACCTCGAGCTGTATTGCCGGTACGGACGGATCGGCGAGTACGAGGTCGAGCAGAGCGCTGGCGGCTACGTGATCACTATCCATCACGAGCTCGGCCCGAAGTATTCGAGCTATCTCGCGGACTTCTTCGCCGCCGCGGTCCGCTCGGTCGTCGGCGTCGTACCGACGGTCGAACGGAGCCGGAACGCGATCGTGCTCCACTTCGCCGCGGGCGCCGACGCCGGGCCGCGCGTTCCGCGTGACCGTTAACTAACTGAATATCTTGACTCTCGGCGGTCCGACATGCCGAGCTCGTCCGCGCCCCCCGTGCCCACCGGCCAGCTGCTGATCGACGGCGAGTTCCGGCCCGGCTCGGGCGGAGCGACCTTCGACGTCCAGAATCCGGCCAGACGGACCGTCCTCTCGCATGCGGCGCTGGGCACGGTCGACGACGCCAGGGCAGCCGTCGACGCCGCCCGGGGGGCCTTCCCCAAGTGGTCCGGGCTTCCCGCTCCGGAGCGCGGAGAGATCCTGGCCCGCGCCGCCCGTCTGGTGCTGGACCACGTGGAGGAGCTCGCGCAGATCGTGACCCTCGAGGAGGGGAAGGCGCTCCCGGAAGCCCGCGGCGAGGTCCGGCAGGCGTACGCGACGATAGCGTTCTACGCGGGCGAGGGACGTCGGTTGGTCTCGCAGGTCGTGCCCAGCGACTCCCCGGACAAGCTGACCTTCTCGATGCGAAAGCCGCTCGGCGTCGCCGCGATCATCACTCCGTGGAACTTTCCGTCGATGATCCCGATGTGGAATCTCTGTCCCGCCCTGATCTCGGGAAACGCGGTGGTGCTGAAGCCTGCGTCGTACACGCCGCTCACGGCGTTCCGCCTCGTCCAACTCTTCCACGAAGCCGGTATCCCGCGGGGCGTGCTCAACTTCGTAACGGGGCCGGGAGGGAAGATCGGCGACGCGCTCGCCCAGAATCCCGACGTGAACGTCCTCGCCTTCACGGGGGAGACGCTCACCGGGCGTCATCTCGCGGAGATCAACGGCCGCCTGTTCCGTCGGCAGGTCCTCGAGCTTGGCGGAAAGAACCCGCTGATCGTGGCGGCGGATGCCCCGCTCGACGCGGCGGTCCCGAGCGCGCTCTGGAGCGCGTTCAGCAACGCGGGCCAGAAATGCACGGCCGCTTCGCGGATCATCGTCGAACGACCGATCCTCGAGCGGTTCACGGCGGCGTTCGTCGCCGCCGCGGGGAAGTTGCGGGTCGGCGACGGGCTCGTGCCCGGTACCGAGGTCGGGCCGCTGGTCGACGCGGCGGGTGTCGAGAAGGTCGAGCGGTACGTGCGCTACGGCCTGGACGAGGGGGCAGAGTTATTGCTCGGGGGCCACCGCCTGACCGAGGGCGACCTCGCCCAGGGGAACTTCCACGAGGTCACGATCTTCCGCGGCTCGAATGGCCTGCGCATTTGCCAGGACGAGATATTCGGACCGGTCACGACGATCGTTCCCGCGGACTCGCTCGACGAAGCGGTCGACCTCGCCAACGACGTCCGGTACGGCCTGGCGGCGGCCGTGTACACGAAGGACGTTCGGTCCGCGCTGCGCGCGGTGCAACGGATGGAGGCGGCGGTCACCTTCGTCAACCACGGACCCGTCGGCGTCGAGGTCCAGGCGCCATTCGGTGGGACGAAGCAGTCCGGCTTCGGACGCGAGCTCGGCGAGGCGGGGATTGAGGACTACACGGAGAAGAAGACCGTCTACATCGACTACTCCTACGCCAAGCAGCCGTGGTACTACCCGTGGGCATGACGGACGAAGCGATCGGGGTCTCCGCCGAAGGCCGCGCCCTGCTCATCGAACTCGCGCGCGAGTCGGGGCCGGGCCTCTGCGTCCTGCTCGACGACTCGGGTTGCTGCGGCCCCGGAAACGTCTTCGTCCAATCCGAGTCGCCGCAGCCCTCGTACCGCTTCTACGCGAGCGTAGCGGGGATCCCCGTCTACGCCGACCCGGCCTTCGTGCGCGACGCCCGGCCCTCGGAAGTTCGTCTGGACGTGCGGTCGGCCCCGCGCGACGACAGCGCTTCGCTTGAGTCCCGACATGGGGTGCGCCTCGTCGTCGCATTCGTTCCTCGCCGACGCGCTCCCTCCGAGCCTGTGGGCGCTTGACGGGCCCTCGGCCGGTTCGACTTCGCCCTCCCGGAGGCGATCCTCCGGGGTGGTGGCGTGGACGCCCCCGAAGACCTAAATCCGACCGCGGTCAGTTCGTAGCGATGCCGCGGGTCACGGTCCGCATCCCGACGCCCCTCCGCCCGTTCGTGGACGGGAGTCCGGAGCTCCCCACCGAGGGCGCGACCGTCGGAGAGGTCGTCCGCGCCGTCATCGCCACACACGTGCGGCTCCGCTCCCATCTCCTTACTCCCGCGGGGGAGATCCGGAACTTCGTCATGATCTACCTTAACGACGAGGATGTCCGTTCGTTGGCGCGCGAGGCGACCCCGGTTCGGAACGGCGACGTCCTGTCGATCGTTCCCGCGATCGCGGGAGGCGCGCCGGTGGCCGGCCGGTCCCCGACGCCTCTCACGGTCCTTCCCTCGACGCCGCGGGACACGCTCGACCGCGTCGCGCTGCGCCGATACAGCCGCCACCTCCTCCTGCCCGAGGTCGGTGTCGCCGGCCAGAAGCGCCTGCGTCGGGCGAAAGTGCTCGTCGTCGGGGCCGGAGGGCTCGGCTCGCCGACCGCGCTCTACCTCGCGGCGGCCCGCGTCGGCGAGATCGGGCTCGTGGACTTCGATGAGGTCGACCTGTCGAACCTGCAGCGACAGGTGCTCTACTCGACCGCCGACGTCGGCCGTCCCAAGCTCGAGGCGGCGAAGGACCGGCTCGAGGCGCTCAACCCGGGCGTCACCGTGACGCCGATCCGGCAGCAGCTCTCCTCCGCGACGGCGCTCGACGTGCTGCGGCCGTACGACGTGATCGTCGACGGGACCGACAACTTCCCGACCCGCTACCTGGTCAACGACGCCTGTGTGCTGCTGGGCAAGCCGAACGTCTACGGTTCGATCTACCGGTTCGAGGGGCAGGCGTCCGTCTTCGACGCGCACCGGGGCCCGTGCTACCGGTGCCTCTACCCCGAGCCCCCGCCGCCGGACCTCGTCCCCTCGTGCGCGGAGGCCGGCGTGCTCGGCGTGCTCCCCGGTCTCGTCGGGATGATCCAAGCGACCGAGACGATCAAGCTCCTGCTCGGGGTCGGGGAGCCGCTCATCGGCCGGCTGCTGCTCTACGACGCGCTCGCCCTGAGGTTCCGCGAGCTGAAGCTGAAGAAGGACCCCGCCTGCGTGGTCTGCTCCCCGAACGCGACCCAGAAAGGGCTGATCGACTATCCGGCGTTCTGCGGCGTCTCCGCGGCACCGGCCGCGTCGGCGACGGGGCTCCCCGAGATCTCCCCGCGCGAGCTCGCCGCCGAGATCGCCGGGCCCGACCCGCCGTTCCTGCTCGACGTTCGCGAACCGAACGAGTGGGAGATCGTGCACCTGCCGAACGCCCACCTCATCCCCCGGGGCGAGCTCCCGGACCGCCTCAACGAGATCACCGGGGCGCGGGAGGTCGTGGTCTACTGCCGGACGGGCGGCCGCTCGAGCCAGGCGACGCGCCTCCTGCTCGACCTCGGCTTCCAGAACGTGCGGAACCTGACCGGCGGCGTCAC
>JASHVA010000046.1 GCA_030039715.1 Thermoplasmata archaeon
GCCTCCGTGAACTCGCGGAACGTCTCGTCCACCACCACGGCCCGCGCGCCGTCCGCCCACTCCGCGAGGCGGTCTCGGGGCCACAGGTCGCCGACCGGGTTGTGCGGCTGCGAGACGATCGCGAGCTCCGCGGGACCCGCCGCGGTCGTCGGCCGGAAGCCGGTCGATCGGACGAGGTCGATGATCGGAGGGTACTCGGGGAGCGCGATGCGGGCCCGAGCTCGTGGAGGCCGCCGGCGGGCGAGAAAGGTGACCGCGAGAAAGTTCGACTCGGTCGCGCCGTGGGTCAGGAAGAGTCGCCGGGGGTCGACGCCGACCTGTTCCGCGAGCCGGTGTCGAAGCTCCTCCTCGGTCGCGCGCGCCACGGCCGCGCGGCTCGGGCGGGGAGGGCGCACGGTGCCGCGCATCCCGCTCGAGCCGAGGTCGAACTCCAGGTCGGAGCGCGCGTCCAGGTAGTCGGCGAGCGGGAAGCGCACGGACCCGCGAAGCGGGCGTCGACTAAAGGCTGCCGCTCTACAGCCCGACGACCAGACAGGCGACGAGCACCGCCACGGTGATCAGGGCGACCGGTAGCCCGTGCCGGACGAACTCGGCGAGCCGGATATGCACGCCGTGGCGCTCGGCCGAGTCGACCAAGATGAGGTTGCTCACGGCTCCCAGCAAGGTCACGTTCCCGGCGAGCGTGCTGCCGGCCGCCAGTGCCATCCAGACGACCGGCGTGCCGGCCCCGTAGCCGAGCCGCGCGAGCACCGGGATTTGCAGCGCGACCCACGGCACGTTGCTGACGAGCTGCGGACCGCCGAGCGACGTGCCGACGATCGCGAGGATCGCTTCGGAGGTGTGGCCGGGACCCGGGATCGGGAAGTAGCTCGTCATGGCCGCGACGACGCCGCCGGACACCGCTCCCTGGACGACGACGAAGAGGCCGGCGAAGAGCAGGAGGATCGACCAGTTGACCTTCTGGAGGATCGGAGCGCGACCGGGGGAGGCGAGCACGAGGACCACCGCTCCCGCGAGCGCGATCTCCCAGGTCGGCACCGACGGTCCGCGGACGAGCGCCGAGACGATGTCGACCGTGACCAGCACCAGCATCGTGCCGGGGAAGACCCAGATCACCGGTTGCTCCGCGAGCCGGCGGCGCCAGCCGCCCTCCGGGAACAGCCGCGGGGCCTCCGCCCGCGCCCGCGCGAACTCCTCGGCGTCCGCCGGCATCGACCGGCGGTAGACCCAGCGCAGGTACCAGCCGCCGACCAGCAGGTTGATCGCGGTCGGGAGGGCGAGGAACTCGAAGAACGTCGCGATCGGGAACGGGAGCCCGCTTTGCACCGCGACGAGGAGGTTCTGCGGGTTGCCGAACGGGGTCAGCGTGCTGCCGACCGTCACCGCAAAGGCGAGCACGAAGAGGAGCGGCTTCGGAGGGATCGCGAGCCGCCGCGCCACGCCGAGGAGGATCGGGACGCCGATGAGCACGAGCGCGTCGTTCACCAGGATCGCCGAGACGAGCCCGATCACGACGAACAGGAAGAACGGCAGGTCGGCCGGGCGCCGCGCGAGACCGATCGTCCACCGGGCGACGTGGTCGAGCACGCCGGCGGCCTCGAGCGCGGAGGCGAAGACGAAGAGCGCGAAGAGGAAGACGAGGGTGGGGCCGGCGCCGGCGATCGCGGCCTCCGCACCGGTCGGCGGAAGGACCTCCGTGACGACCGTGAGGAAGCCGCCGGCGACGAAGAGCGTCCAGACGGGCGGGCCGCGTCCCGTCGTCTGGCGCGCGATCACCGCGCCGAAGACGATCGCGAGGACCGCCGCGGCGACGAGGTTCAACGGCCGGGCCCCCGAACGGACGCGGAGACGCGCCGGCTACATAGGGCGGGCGGCCGCGTCGCGCGTCGAAGCGAACGGTCTTGAGGGTCCCCACCGAACGGCGGGACGTGGCGCGAAGGCCCGGGCCGGGTCCGTCGGTCGTCGTGGGTCCGAACGGACGGATCCTCTCGCTCTCCGTCGCGTGGTTCTCGGACGGGGCGCGACGCCGGGCCGAGGCGCGGCGGGCCGCCCGCTGCGTCGAGTGCGCGCGGCCGCTCCCGTCGCACCGAACACCGTACTGCTCGCGTCGGTGCCAGTGGAAGTTCCACGGACACTACTTCTGGGACTCGGCCCGCTCCTACGTGCTGCTCCGGGACCGGTACACCTGCCGCCTCTGCGGGACGCGTCGGAGGGCGCGAGAGCTCGACGTCGACCACATCGTTGAGATCGCGCGCGGAGGGGCGGCCCTCGAGTACTCCAACCTCCAGACGGTGTGCCGCCGCTGCCATGCGCGCAAGACGGCCGAGTTCCGACGTCAGTTCCGGGGGGCTTCCGACTCGCCCGCGACCCCCACCGACCGCTCGAGCGACGCGAGCGAGAACGGCAGTCCGCTGCCGGTGTTGTAGAGGAGGACCGACTCTCCGTCCCGCACGGCGCCCGAACGGACGAGCTCGGGCACGGCCGCGTAGGTCGCCGCCCCCTCGGGAGACGCCGAGACCCCGTGGCGACTCGCCAGCGTTCGGACCGCGGCGACGATCTGGCGGTCGGTGACCGTGACCCCTCCGCCGCCGCTCCCGCGGACCGCCTCGAGGATCCGTTCGGAGTCGAACGGCGCGGGGATGAGGAGCCCGGGCGCGATGGTCTCGGGCGCCTCCCACGGAACGACGGAGGCCGCGCCGTCGCGCAGCGCGCGGACCACCGGCGCGCACCCGTTCGGCTGAACGGCGTAGAGCCGCGGCATCCGCTCGAGGAGCCCGAGCGTTCGGAGCTCGAGGAACGCCTTGTGCATCCCCACGAGGCCGGTCCCCCCGCCGGTAGGGTAGACGATCGCGTCGGGCAGCCGGTCGCCTCCGAACTCCTCGTAGATCTCGAGGCCCATCGTCTTCTTTCCTTCCACCCGGTACGGCTCGCGCAGGGTCGACATGTCGAACGCTCCCGAGCGACGTTCCCGCTCGCGGGCGGCGCCGCCGACCTCGCGGAGCGTCCCGGGAAGCTCGACCACCTCCGCTCCGTAGGCCCGGCATCCTTCCTTCATCGGCGCGGGCGTTCGCTCGGGAAGGTAGACCCGCACCGTGCGTCCGGCGCGGGCCCCATAGGCGGCGAGCGCGACGCCGGCGTTCCCGGCGCTCGGGACGAACAGCTCCCGGATCCCGAGTTCGACGGCCCGGGAGACGGCCACCGACATGCCGCGGGACTTGAACGAGCCGGTCGGCAGACCTCCGTCGTCCTTCAGCCAGAGCGTCGGACCGCCTTCGTCGGGCCTCGCGAGCGGGAGGACCGGCGAGCGTCCCTCCCCCAGGGTCACGATGTCGTCCGTTCGCCGTACCGGCAGGAGCTCGCGGTACCGCCACAGCGACGACGGCCGGCCGGGCCAGTCGGCGACCCAGGCGCGCCCGTCCAGACCGTCGAGGTCGTAGGTCGCGAGGAGCGCGTGCCCGCAGGTCGGGCACGTGCCGGCCACGCGGTCGGCTTCGACGCTCGTGCAGCAGGCCCGGCAGTCGAGGCGGGTGAGGCGGGAGCCGGTGGCGGCCATCGGGAACGCGCTCCCAGCGGCCCCGCGGGGAAAAGGACGACGACCCCGTTCGCTCCTACATCCGGAGGTCGGTCCCGCCCCGGGGGAGGCCGGGACCGAACAAGCCCGCCGGCGGGCCGACAAAATGGGTGTCGGGCCGGGAGCCGATCACTTCGCCCGCAGCGCGTCGAGCAGGGCCAGGAACTCGTAGGAGCCGACGTACAGCCGGCCGTTGACGAAGAACGTCGGTGTCGCCTCGACGCCCGCCTCTTCTCCGCTCTCGACGTCCTCCGCCACCCGCCGCGCGGCCGCCCCCGAGCGCAGGTCCCGCTCGAACGTGTCCATCTCGAGGGGAAGCTCCCGCGCCAGCCGCTGGAAGAGCGGTTCGCCGAGCTCGGTCTGGTGGGCGAAGAGCCGGTCGTGCATCAGCCAGAATTTCGCCTGCATGTCCGCCGCTTCGGCGACCTGGGCCGCCCGCTCGGCGTGCGGGTGCTCCTCGACCAACGGGTAGTTGCGGAAGACGAAGCAGAGATCGTCGCCCAGCTCCCGCACGACCTCGGCGACGATCGGCTCCGCCCGCGCGCACTGCTCGCACTCGTAGTCGCCGTACTCCACCAGCGAGTAACGGGCCCCGATCGGGCCGCGGCAGTGGTCGCGGCTCTCGACGGGGAGGACGAGCGTCGGCAACAGCTCCTCGGGCGCGGACGATCGTTCGGACGGCATCTTCGACTCCGGGGCGGGTCAATCGGCCGCCGCTAAGAAGGATTCGCCGGGGGGACCGGACGCGGATGGGCTCGGCCGGATTCGAACCGGCGACCTTCGCTGTGTGAGAGCGACGTCGTAACCGCTGGACCACGAGCCCGTGCGCAAGGGCGAACGGAGCGCTCAGATAAGTCTGCTAGAGCGGCAACGCCAGCACCGCGGGCAGGAGCAGGCTCGCCGCGATCGTGAGCACGAGCCCGTTCGCGAGCGCGAGGCTCGCTGCGTCGGCCTCGCCGTACCGGGTGACGAAGTAGAGGGTGGTGTCCATCGACGTCGCCCCGCCGAGCGCGGCGAGCCCGGCCCCGCGGAGACGGCGGCCGACGTACGGGCTCAGGAGCATCGTGAGGTCTTCGCGGAGGAAGTTCGTGAGAAAGGCGAGGAGTCCGAGCACCGCGCCGGCCCGGGCGGCGACGAGCGGCCCGGCGAGCGAGTAGAAGCCGAAGGCGAGCGTCGAGGCGAGCGCGGGTCCCAGCGCCGCGGCGCCGACCGCCGAGAAGAGGAGGGCCGCCGCGACCGCCCCCACCACCGCCGCCGTGATCGGTCGCCACACTCCCGAGAGGGCCGCGAGCTCGAGGTGGACGTCGAAGCCGACCAGCGCGAGGAGGACGTAGAGCACCCACGGGATCGCGGCGCCGGCGGGGACGGGTACGATGCGACCGACCCCGAAGCCGACGAGGAGCGCCCCGAGGAGGATGAGACTGGTCGGCCAGCGGCCGCCGGCCGGAGGCGCCGGCGTCGGGCGCTCCGGCTCCGGACGCGCCCGCGCGAGCGCGAGGAACGCGGCGGCGGTCAGGCCGAGGACGAGGCCGACGAGGAGGACCGCGAGGGGGATCGCCGCGAGGAGGGCGAACGGCGCGACGGCGTCGAGCGAGGCGCCGAGCAGCGCGACCAGCGCGACCACGGTCGCGAGGGTGGCGCGGCCGACCCACGGGCTTCGCCACCGGACGAGTCGTCCGACGAGGAATCCCGCCGCGAAGGCGATGTAGAGGTACGGGTCGAACTCCACGGCGGCGCTACGGGCTCCACGCGGCGAGCCCGGCCGGGCGGCGGCGTTGCGACGGAGGTCCCAACCAGACCGTCTCGTCCCGGTGCGCCCCGTAGCCGACGTACTCGACCGGAACGCCCACTCCTTCCTCGACGAAGGCGAGGAACCGACGGAGGTCGGCGGGGAGCGCGTTCGGGCCTTCCCGGAGGATGCGCTCCTTCAGGCGCGCGTGGAACTCGGGCCAGGCCGGCAGCGACTCGTAGATCGGCTCCGCACGGGCGAGATCGTCCGCGCTGGTCGGAGGGCCGTCGCGAATCTCCCGTCCGTCCGGCGTCCGGTACGCCACGCACACCGGCACGTCGTCGAGGCCGCCCAGGACGTCGACCTTCGTGATCGCGAGCGAGGTGAGGCCGTTGAGCCGCGCGACGTACCGGAGGAGCACGAGGTCGAGCCATCCGCACCGACGGGGCCGCCCGGTCGTCGCGCCGCGCTCGCCGCCGGTCCGCCGCAGGTACTCGCCCCGTTCGCTCGTATCCTCGGTCGGGAACGGACCGGCGCCGACTCGCGTCGCGTAGGCCTTGGCCACCCCGATGACCTCGTCGAGTTCCGTCGGCGGGATGCCGCTCCCCACGAGCGCGCCGGCGCTCGTCGGGTGCGAGCTCGTGACGTACGGGTACGTGCCGAAGTCGAGGTCGAGGAGCGCGCTCTGTGCGCCCTCGAGGAGGATGTTCTCCCCCCGGGAGATCGCCTCCCACAGGATCGGCTCGGTCGTCCGCACGAACGGCGCGAGTCGGGCGCCGACCTCGGAGAGGCGCCCCGCCAGCTCGTCGATTGGCGGAAGGTTCGGAAGATGGGCCTTCGTCGCGTAGAGCAGCTCGAGACGCTCCCGCAGGACCGCCGGCCGGCTCAGCTCGGCGACGCGGAGCCCGAAGCGCCCGGCCCGGTCCGCGTACGCGGGTCCGATCCCGCTCTTCGTCGTCCCGAGCGACGCCTCGGGCCGGTGTCGACCCCGCAGCTCGTCCTCCCAAACGTCCTCGAGCTCGTGGATCGGCAGGACGACGTGGGCCCGGTCGGAGAGCGCGAACTCCCCGCGCAGGAGGCCCCGCTGGCGGAGGCCGTCGAGCTCCTCCTCGAGCTTGAATGGCTGGATCACCATGCCGGGGCCGCTCACCCCGGTGACGCCGTGTCGGAGCACCCCGCAGGCGAGCTGGTGGAGAACGACCGGCCCCTCGGGGAGGACGATCGTGTGGCCGGTGTTCGGCCCGCCGGCGCTCCGGACGACGTACCGCGCCGAGGCGGCGAGGAAGTCCGCGATCTTGCCCTTCGCCTCGTCGCCGAACTGCGCTCCGAGGACGATCCGGACGGTCAACTGCGGCCTCCTCCCGCCCGGAGCCGAGCGGATAGAAGTCCCTTGTGGCGGGCGGCGCGACTCCGGCCCGGAGCCGAGCGCCGGTGACGCACGGCGGGGAGCAAGGCTATGAGGCGGGCCTCGGTCGGCGGCGGAATGGTCGCCCTTCGGGCGCGGACCGTCGAGATTTCCGGAATCCGCCGGATGTTCGAGGCGGCGCCGCCGAACGCGGTGAACCTCGGCCTCGGGGAGCCGGACTTCGATCCCCCTCCCGAGGTGATCGAGGCGATCGCGGGGGCCGTGCGCAACGGCATGAACCACTACGGCCCCTCCGCGGGCCTGGCGGCCCTGCGCGACAAGGTCGCCGAGCGCTACTCGGACCGAGACCCGAAGACCAACCGCGAGAACGTGATCGTGACCGGCAGCGGCTCGGAGGGACTGATGGCCGTCGCGATGACGCTCTACAACCCGAGCGACGAAGTGCTCGTGCCGAACCCGGGCTTCGTACTCTACGGCCCGCACGCGCGGCTGATGGGCGCCACGCCCGTTCCGTACGCGCTCGACGAGCACCGCGGCTTCCTGCCGGACCTGGAGGCCCTCGAGCGCCTCGTCTCCCGGCGGACCCGCGCGATCGTCGTCAACAGCCCGTCGAACCCGACCGGCGGCGTCTTCCCGTCGAAGCTCGTCGACGGCCTCTGCCGACTCGCCGAGCGCCACGACCTCACGATCGTTTCCGACGAAGTGTACGACGAGATCGTCTACGACCGGCCGTTCGCCTCCTTCTGGGGGCGTACCGACCGCGTCGTCATCGTGAACTCGTTCTCCAAGAACCTCGCGATGACCGGCTGGCGCATCGGGTACCTCGTCGCGCCCCGCCCGCTCGCGCTCGAGCTCAACAAGATGCACTATCACATCATGGCCTGTCCGCCCACCCCGGCGCAGATCGGCGCGCTCGCCGGACTCACGGAGAGCGGCCGGACCGTGCG
>JASHVA010000047.1 GCA_030039715.1 Thermoplasmata archaeon
CCCCTTGCGCGGGACCGTCCAGCTCCGGGGCGCGGCGCGACGCTTCAGACGGAACGTCATGCGTCACCGTCCGTCTTCGGCGCGCTGCGGCGCCGCTTCGGGGCCGCCGTCTCCTCCGCGGGCTCGGTCGTCGCGCCCGCCTCGGGGGTCTCCGGCTCGGCCGCGGTGTCGTCCGGCTCGGCCGCCGGGGCGGCGGGCGCCGTCCCTTCGGCGGGGACGGGCTCGGCGCCCGGTTCCGGCTCGGGGAGCTCGCCCCGCTCCTCAGGGGTGACGTCCTCCTCGCGCAGGCGCAACGAGCGCCGGCGCCAGGGGTCCGCGAGGTTGAGGCGGGTGATCACGAGGTGCGAGGTCCGCAGCGCGAGGGGCTTGAGCTTCTCCTCGGCGGTCTTCAGCGTGACGTTGTCGAGGGTGACGGAGTAGTCGCGGCGCGTGACGCGGGCGACCCGCTCCTCGCGGCCGGCGAAGCTCCCGGAAAGGACCCGGACGGTGTCGCCCTTGCGGACCGGCACGTTGCGCCGGCCGAACCGGCGCCGCAGCTCGCGCGAGAGCGGGACGGTCATCCGGCGGCGCCGCTCGGCGGTCGAGGCCTGGTAGAGCGCGCGTCGTTGGCGGCGGGGAGCGTGGGGAGAGACGCGCACGGTTCCCTCCTCTACACGATGATCGACGAGGCGGCGGCGATCCGCGGCCAGCGCTCGGCCGCTTCCTTCGCCACCGGCCCCTTGATCTGGGAGCCCTTGATCTCGCCGGTCTCGGTCGTGATGACGGCGGCGTTGTCCTCGAACTGAAGGCGGGTGCCGTCCGGGCGCCGGAACGGGGCGCGCGCGCGGACGATGACCGCGTGCACCACCTGCTTTCGCATCTCGGGGGTCCCCTTCTTCACGGAGACGACGACGAGGTCGGCGAGGCCGGCCCGCGGATAGCGGCGGTGCGTCCCGTGCCAGTTCATGACGGAGATGATCTCCACGACCTTCGCGCCGGTGTTGTCGACGCAGTCCAGGCGCGCTCCCTTCGGCAGGTCCCGACCGCGTCGGCCCGCGAGTCCCTTCATGGCGCGGCCTCCTTCGCGGGCGGAGCGGCCGCGGAGGCCGTCGCCTCCTCGCTCGCGACACGGAACGCGGCCTCACCGAGGTCCTCGACGATGCAGAACGCGACGAGCTTGGAGAGCGGCCGGGTCTCGGCGATCCGGACCCGGTGGCCGACGGGCACGTTGAGGCAGGCGGGGGCGTGGGCGAGATAGCGCCGGCGCCGCTTCTCGTACCGCTCGAACTTTGGGACGAAGTGCAGCAGCGTCCGCTCCACGACCGCCGTGCGCTGCATCGAGGTCGAGACGACCGTGCCTTCGAGCACCTGACCCCGCAGCGGGAGCCGGCCGTGGAACGGGCAGTGGCGGTCGTCGCAGCGCGCCTTCGGGGCCCGGACGTCGAGGCCGATGTCGCGCGCGCGACGGGACGCGGAGGAGCGGGCCGGTGTCATCGAGACCTCCGAGGACCACCGGTCAGGAGCCGCTTCGTGCGGTCCTCGGGCCGCACGCGAAGGCCGTCGCCTATTAACGGTAACTCTCCGTCGCCGAGGACGATCGTCCCCTCGAGCCCGGGCTTCGGTACGCGGAGCGCGCGGGCACGGCCCGGAACCCGGAGGAGGAACGTGGAGAGCGTCTCGTCCACGAGAACACCCTCGAGCGGAGGGGCGAGCCCGGGCGACGCACGGATCACGACGGGCGCGCCGAGGATCTCGCCCGCCAGCGCCTCGCGCTCGGCACGGCCGAGCTCCGCCGCGGTCCCTCCTTCTCTCGACATCGATGCACCTCGAGGCCTCCTACGGCCGTCGGGCCCCCTGCGCCGCCGCGGCGATCGACCGCTCGTTGAGCACGGTCAGCGCCCGGGCGACGTTCGTCCGAAGCGCCCGCATTCGACCGGGACTGGGCGGCGCGCCGCCCATGGCGGCGACGCCTCGCTCCCGGAGGAGGTCGTTCTCGGCATCGGCGATCTTTCGCCGGAGGTCGGCGTCGGAGAGCTCTCGGAGCTCCTTCATCCGAAGGAGCGTCATGGGGTCGCTCCGGAGCCGACCGGCTCGACCGGCGGTGCCGGGCCGGCGCCGCTGTCGTCGACCGGCGGGAGCTCGGCCGGTGCCGCCTTCGGCCGCTCCTCGACGCCCTTGACCTGGATCTCGTCGGGAAGCTTCGCCGTCGGCCGCATGATCCAGACGTTGACGCCGATGACGCCCGGCTTCAGCCGGGCCTGGTAGAATCCCTTGTCGATCCAGAGATGGACGGCCTCGCCGCAGTACTTGATCGTGCCGGCCTTGAACCGCTCGGTGCGGTGCCGCTCGCCGGTGAGCTTCCCCGAAAGGATCACCTGGCAGCCGCGCGCGCCGGACTCCATGATGCGCCGCACGGTCGAGTGACCGGCGCGGCGGAAGTGCCAGCCGCGTTCGAGGGTCGAGGCGAGCTTCTCGCTCATCAGTTGGGCGTTCAGGCTCGGCTGGCGCTCCTCCTGGACCTCGATCTGCGGGTTGTCGAGCTGGAACCGGTGCTGGATGTCCTCCGTCAGGCGCTTGATGAGCTCCCCGCGGTGCCCGATCAGGATCCCCGGTCGCTCGCAGATCAGCGTGACGCGCGTGCCCATCGGGGTCCGGTTGATCTCGAGGCCCCCGAAGCCCGCGCGGGCGCTCTCCTGGACGAGGTAGTCCTTCAGGAGGACGCGGCGCATCGCCTCCTGGATCACCTTCTGTTCGGAGCTCATTCGGCCTCCTTCCGCTCGGCAAGGACGATCTCGACGTTCGTCGTCTGCTCGTTCCACTGCGTCGCCCGACCCTGGGCGCGGGGCATCGAGCCCTTGCGGATCTGCCCCCGGGCGCAGGCGGCGACCTTCACGAACAGCCGGTCGGTGTCGAGGCTGTCGTACTCGGCGTTCTCTTCCGCGTTCTTGAGGACCTGGAGCACGTTCTTCGCGACCTTCACCGGGAAGCGGCCGGGGCCGGTGCCCCGGTGGTGGGCCGTCTCCTGGTTGTACCGGCGGAACGGGACGGCGTGCTTCATCGCGACGACCTCCTCGAGCAGCTCGCGGGCCCGGTCGAGCGGGAGCCCGCGGATCGCGTTGAGGACCTCGTAGGTCTTCTTCGGGGACATCGGGATCTCGACGCCGCGCGCCCGGCCGACGCTGACGCCGGGTTCGTCCCGGTAGGTGTAGCCTCGCATCGCCCGAACTCCTTCCTCACTTCAGCGGCATGAACTTCGACGAGCGTGTCGCGCCGACGCCCGGGCCCGAGTGCTTCTCGAACCGGCGGGTGAGCGAGAACTCGCCGTAGTAATGGCCGACCATCTCGGGCCGGACCTCGATCTCCTTGAACTCCTTGCCGTTGTGGATCGCGACGCGCCGACCGACGTGCGCCGGGAGCACGAGCGCGTCCCGGCAGTGGGTCCGGACGACCTTGTCCGCGGGGGTCGCGCGCATGCGCTCGAAGAAGCTGGTCGTCTCGGCGTTGAATCCGCGGCGGATCGATCGACGCGCGCGGCTCGGGGCGACCTTCGCGAACTCCTCGAGGCTCAACGCCTGGAGCTGGGGGAGCGTGAGCCCCCGGAAGGTGAACTCCCGCTTGCGCCGGGCCTCGACCTTCTTCGTCTTGCGCGCCTTCGCCATCGCCTAAGCGCCTCCCTTCTGCTCGCGCAGGCGCTTCTTGACGCGCACGGACCGGGAGAACCGCCCGACCTTCGCGCCGGGCCAGGTGCCGCTCGAGACCGTGCTCGGTCGGCCGACGTGCTGGTGCGCGCCGCCGCCGAACGGGTGGTTGACCGGGTTCATCGCGACGCCGCGCACCTTGAAGGCGGCGCGCGCGAGGGACCGGGTCGCGAGTACCTTCTTTCCGGCCTTGATGATCGGCCGCTCGCGGCGACCGCCCCCTCCGACCGCGCCGACCTGCGCGCGGCACGTACCGAGGAACTGCTTGAACGCGCCGCTCGGCAGCTGGACCGTGACGTCCCTCGCCGTGTGCGCGACGACGAGCGCGCTCGCGCCGGCGGACCGGACGAGCCGACCGCCGTCGAACGGCTTGACCTCGAGGTTCGAGACGAGCGTCCCGTCCGGGATCTTCTCGAGCGGCAGGATCGCGCCCCGGTCGACCCGGCCCTCGTGGAACGTGATCGCGTCGCCCGTCGCGAGGCCCGCGGTCGCGAGCACGCGCAGCTCCCGTCCGTCCGGCCCGGCCACGTCCGCGACCGGCGCCGTGCGGCCGGGCGCGGGGACGATCCGGACCACCTTCCCTTCGCCGACGAGCGTCGGCGCGGGGAGGTAGACCGCGCCGTGGTGACGGTGGCTGGGCGAGCGGTACGGGCCGGTGCCGCTCCCGCGGCGCCGCGAGATGATCCGCTTTCCCATCAGAACACCCCCGCTCGGCTGCCGATGTCCTCGGCGGAGAAGTCCTTCGTGAACGTGACGGTCGCGATCTTGCCCTCGCGCACGATCTTGGTGTTGACCTTGGCGACCTTGCACTGGTAGAGGCCCTCGACCGCGCGCTTGATCTCGGCGCGCGTGGCGCGGCGGTCGACGGCGAACTCGAGCTTGTTCAGCCGCTCCATCTCGTCCATCGACTTCTCCGTGACGTAGGCGTGGAGGACGACGCGGTGACGGAGCTCGCTCATTCGGGCACCTCTCCCAGCCGGGCCCGCAGGGACTCGACCGCGGCGTGCGAGAAGAGCGTGAGCCGGCCGGCCGATCCGCCGGGTGCGAGGTCCTCCGTGCCGAGCCGGAGGGCCGGGACGACATCGACCCCCGACAGATTGCGGAACCCGCGCGCCTTCCCCGGGGCGCTCGTAACGAGGAGCAGGCTCCGGGGAGTGCGGCGGACCCGGCCACGTCGCTTCCCCCGACCCGCGCGCACGTGGACGCCGTCGCGGGAGCGCGTCACGTCGGACCAGAGCTTCAGCCGGCGCAGGAGCTCCTGGGCGTCCGCGGAGGTCGTGATCTCCTCGACCGGGTCCTCGAGGACCAGCGGCAGCGAGAGGCCCGACGGCACCGTGTGGCCCCGGGCCTCGGCGAGCTTCGGCTCGCGCGTCGCGGCGAGAGCGGAGGCGAAGGCGGCCCGCCGCTCCTTCCGATTGATCTTCTTCGTCCAGATCCGCTCCACCTTCGGCGGGTGGGCCGGCCGTCCGCCGACCGTGTTCGGCGCCTGCGCGCCCCGCATCGAATCCATGAGGCGCGGGGTACGGGCCACACCGCGGCCCTTGCCCGACCACTCGACCGAATGGCGGGCGCCGGCCGTGGGGGCCGTCCCGTGCGGCTGGATCCGATGGCTCTGCGCCGCGACGACCGCGCGCTGGATCAGGTCGGGTCGGAGCGGGCTCGAGAACGCGCGAGGGAGCGCGACCGTGGCGGTCGACTTCCCCGAGACGGCGACGAGCGGGACCCGGGCGGGGGCCGGACCGGGCTCGGCCGGAGTCGCCGAGGAATCCGGCATCAGACCCCCTGCTTCGATCGCGTGGAGAAGTACCGCAGGTCGACCTTCTCGACCGCGGCGACCCGGCTGCGCATCGGCGCGCGGAACCGGAGCAGCCGCTTCGCCGGGCCGGGCAGCGAGCCGTGGAGGACGAGGCACGCGCTGCGGACCTCGCCGTAGTGGGGGAAACCGCCGGCGGGAGTGATCGGGTCGGAGCGCGGGTCGCGCACGACCTTCAGCACGCGCATGTTGAACTGCGTCCGGCGGTGGTAACCCTGCTGGCCGGCCTGCGGGATGCGGTAGCTGACGAAGCTCGGATTGTGCGGCCCGAGCGTTCCGATCATCCGGCGGTGCTTCGAGTTCTTGTGCGGCTGGAGCTTCACGCCCCACCGCTGGATGTGCCCCTGGAAGCCGAAGCCCTTGGTCACGCCCAGCACGTCGAGGAACTCGCCCTCTCGGGTCAGCTGGTCGGCGGAGATCTCCTTGCCCAGTTGCTGGACGGCGAACTCCCGGCGCTCCGGGAACTTCTCGCCCGAGACTCGAACTTCAAAAATCTCCGGACTCTTGGAAGGGGTTCCTGTCACGAGATGCGGCTGCGTATGACAGAGCAGCCTCACCTCGTCGCCCGAAAGCGACGAGAAGGCGGCGAGCGCCTCGGCCGAGCTCGCCGGGTGGATCGGGATCCGACGGCCGAGCTCGGGGATCGCCCCCTCGCCCCAGACCTCGCCCCGGACGCGACTGCCGTACGGTCCCCGCGCGTAGACCCGGGCCCCGACGACCCGGAGCGGCGGGACCTCGACGACGGTGACCGGCACGGCGACCTCCTGGCCGGCCGTGGTCGACCGCTTGCGATAGTCCACGATGAATGCGTGCGTCATCCCGACCTTGTATCCTGCGAAACCCTCGATCGTCGGCTTCGCCGGGCCGGCGGGCCAGGATCGGACCCGGGGAACGGGCCGGGCGGAGCGCGACCGCGGGGAGAACGCGAGCGAACCGCGACGGGGACGGTGACGTCGTGCCATCGGTCGATAGGGGGTCCTGCCTCCAGTGGGGACGGGGGAGAAACGTACCCTATATAAGGCCTGCCGAGAAAAAAATCCGGCGCGCTCCGCCGCCGGAAAAACGCACCGAAATCCACGTCTCCCGCGCACGGTTTCTCGAACGCGCGCGTAGAGGGACGCCGGCCCGACCCGGTCCGGCCCGGGCGGCTCCCGGGCCGACGCCTCCTCTCGCATCGGAAGTGAGATAAGCGCGCGCCGGGGGTGCGGACCTCGCCAGCCGATGTCCGGTTCCCCCGCGCTCCCCGTCACGCTCGCCGACGTCGAGGCGGCCGCTCGGACCATCCGCGGGAAGGTGCTCCGCACTCCGCTCCTCGAGGCGCCCCGGTTCCCGGGACTTCCCGAGACGAAGGTCTACCTCAAGCTCGAGAACCTCCAGCGGACCGGCGCGTTCAAACTGCGCGGGGCGACGAACCGCATCGCCCAGTTGACGGCCGAGGAGAACCGCCGAGGGGTGGTGACCGCCTCCGCCGGCAACCACGCGCTCGGTGTCGCGTGGGCCGCGCGGGCCCGGGGCGTCCCGGTGACGATTGTGATGGCGGAGACGGCCTCCCCGCTGAAGGTCAGCCTCGCGCGGGGTCTCGGGGCCCGGGTGATCCTCCGGGGGAGCGACTACGACGAGGCGCACGACCATGCCGTCCGTCTGGCCGCCGAGGAGGGGCTCGTGAACATCCACCCGTACGACGACCCGTTCATCGTCGCCGGCCAGGGGACGATCGGTCTCGAGGTCCTGGACGAGCTCCCGGACGTCCGCCGGATCGTCGTCGGCGTGGGCGGCGGGGGGCTTCTCTCGGGGATCACCGCGGCGGTGCGCGGACGCGGGAGCTCGGCGGAGCTCGTCGCGGTCCAGCCGAAGGGGTGCGACAACCTGCGACCGTCGCTCGCCCAGGGCCGCGTGGTGCTGGGCAGCCGCCCCGCGACGTTCGCCGACGGGCTCGCGACCCGGCAGATCGGGGACCTTCCGTTCCGCATCCTGAGCGCGGGCGGGGTCCGGGCGGTCGCTGTCGACGACCGGACGATCGCGCGCGCGTCGTTCTTGCTCCTCGAGCAGGCGAAGGTCCTGGCCGAGGGGGCCGGCGCGACGCCGCTCGCGGCGCTCCTCGAGCATCCCGAGCTCGCCGCCGACGGTCCGGTCGTCCTCGTCGTGAGCGGCGGCAACCTCGACCCGTTCCTCCTCGACCGGATCCTGTTCATCGGGCTCGCCGCCGAGGGCCGCCTCCTCCGCCTCCGCGCCCCCTTGAAGGACGTACCGGGGCAGCTCGAGCGGTTCCTCTCGGTCGCGGCCCGGGCCGGCGCCAACGTGCGGCACATCCTCCACGGCCGGGAGTCGCCCGACCGTCCTCCCGGCGAGGTGACGATCGAGGTCGAGCTCGAAGTCCGCGACGGCGCGCACGGCGAGTCCGTCGAGACGGCGTACCGCGATCACGGCTGGGCGGTCGAGCGGGTTCCGCTCGGCCCGGCCTGACGGCGTCGCGGTTACCCCTCCCCCATCGTCTCCGTAAATAGGGAGCCGGCATGGTACTCGGTGGAGGAACTGTCGATGCCGCCCGCGGCCCCCGCCCATCCGATCGGGAACCGGTCCGACCCTCCGCGGCTGTGGACCGCCGAGGAGGCGAACGGCCGGATCGCGGAGCTCGAGGAGCTCTTGCCCCGGTTGCGCGGGTGGGTCGTCCGGCTGCGCGAGGTCCATGACGAGGTCCACCGCCTCGCCGAGTTCTGGGGGGCCGACATCGACGCCCCCGATCACGCCGACCACGCGCTGAAGCAGCGCCTGGACGCCGAGTGGCAGAACCTGACGCGCCGGCTCGACGAGGCGGTCGCCGGCCTCCGCAAGGACGGGATCGAGGTGAAGGACCTCGAGCAGGGCACCGTGGATTTCTACGGCCTCGAGGGCGGCGACGTCGTCTTCCTCTGCTGGCAGCGCGGCGAGCCCCGCGTCGGCTTCTACCACCCGCTCACGGGCGCCTTCCGCAACCGCCGCCCCCTCGGGGAGGCGGGCCGCCGGGCGAGCCCGAGCGCGAGCGGCTCGGCCGTCCGCGGCTCGCCCTAGTCGAGGTCCGGCGCCGAGCCCGTCTGGCCGATCTGGATCGCGCGCACGGCGAGGGCGAACGCGCCCGCCCCGGCGAGGATTCCGCTCAGGTAGACGAGGAGCGGGAACGCGGAGGAGAGGCTGAGGTAGTAGAGCACGAGCGGGGCGACGAGCCCGCTCGCTCCGCCCACGACCCCGAGCGGCAGGCGGTCCGACCGCACCGTCGCGACCGCCGCGAAGCCCGCGACGAGCGCGATCACGCCGAGCAGCGCCGCCCCGCTCCCGACGGAGGCGACGAACTGCTCCAGGTCGGGGAACGGCGCGAGCGCGACCGTGCTCGCGTTGCTCGCGGTCCCCGGTGAGAGGACGATCTCGAGCCCGGTCGACGGCGCACCGTAGACGACGGAGACGAACGTCGTCACGACGACGGGCGCGAACCCGGCGGCCGAGGCGTTGACGGTCACCCCGCCGGGAGGGATCGCCGAGAACGAGAAGGAGCCGCTCGCCCCCGTGAGCTCGGTCGACGCAGCGCCCGCGTCGTCCGTCAACACGACCGTCGCCCCGGCGAGCGGTTCGGTGACGCCGCCCACGTCGCGCGCGACCGTCCCGTCCACGGTGAACGCCGCGGGCGTCGTCGCGGCGTAGCCGTCCCAGACGAGGACGGCACCGAGGGCCGCCGCGAGGACGGTGACGAGGAAGAGCGCGGCGGCGACCGTGCGACGCGCCCGCCAGCGCGGGACGCGCGGGCGCAGCATCGGAGGATATAGTCCGGGGAGGACTTCCCAGCTGTAGAGCGGAGGCGGGTCGCGCGGGACGACGACCGGCATCGGGGCGTGGCAGTTCGGGCACGGAAACCACTGGGTCGGCGGCTCCGGCGCCAGGACGACCGTGAGGTTCGTCCCGCAGACGGGGCAGCGGACCGAGACCGTGGGGCTCGCCATCCCCGGGTTCCTACGGCCCGAGGGGTCTTATCCTTGCAGCGCGCGCTCGCGAAACCCCATCCGCGCGTGGTCGGGGTCGACGACGGGGCCTTCGGCCGACGGCAGCGACGCGCCCCGCTCGCGGCGGTGGTCGTCTCCGCGCCGGACTACGTCGAGGCGATCCGGCGCGCCCGAGTGACCGTGGACGGCACCGACGGGACGGCGGCGGTCGTCGCGCTCGTCCGCGCGACCGGCGCGGCCGACGGGGTCCGGGC
>JASHVA010000048.1 GCA_030039715.1 Thermoplasmata archaeon
AGCGGTGCCGACTGGACGACGTAGGCGGGGAGTCCGGTGTTCGGGTCGTTCCCGGCCCGGAGGATGTTCATGATCTCGAGCCGGATCTCGACCACCGAGCCGTCCTTCAGCTTCAGGCGGACCTTCCCGTCGCCTCCGACGACCTCGTAGTCGACGATCTCGGCGTTGGCGAGGTCCGGCGGCGGCCCGCCGGGTCCGATCATCGGGCGCCCCGGGCGGCGACGCGGCTCTTCACGAGCGCGCGGGGGTCCTCCCCGTCGACGGTGAGGCCGAGGGAGACGCACGTGCCGATCACCTGGTTCATCCGCTCCTCGATCGAGCGGCCGAACATGTCGTCGCCCTTCGCCTCGGCGATCCGCTTCACGGCGTCGAGCGAGACGTCCCCGACCGTCTCGGACTTCGACTTGCCCGACCCCTTCTCCTTCCCCGCCTCCTTGAGGAGGAGGGCGGCGACGGGCGGGCGTCCGACGACGAGCGTGAACGCACGGGTCGTCGGATTGACCTTGACGACGACCGGGACGCGCATCCCCGCGAACTGCTTCGTCTGCTCGTTGATCTGCGCGACAACCTGGCCGACGTTGACGCCGAGCGGGCCGAGCGCGGGTCCGAGCGGGGGGCCGGCGGAGGCTTTCCCGCCCTCGACGAGGACGCTCACCTCATCCGCCACTCTTGCCGCCTCCCTTCTCCAGCATCCGGACGTGGTCGCCGCGGACGGTGACCGGGATCGGGACGACCGCCTCGATCAGCTCCACGGTGATCTCCTCCTTTGCCTGGTCGATCTTCTTGACGCGAGCCTTCTCGCCCTTGAACGGTCCCGAGATAAGCTCGACGATGGCGCCCTCGACGAACCCTTCGACCGTGATCTTCGGGACGAGGAGCGGCTCGACCTCCTTCAAGGTCGTCTCGCCGTCCACGAGCCCGCGGGCCTTGCGGATGCCCTTCAGCATCTCGTGGACCCCCTCGAAGCTCATCCCCTCCGCGAAGACGTAGCCGCGGAGCGACGACGGAACCAGGAGGGCGAAGACGACGTCCGGCTTCTCCTCGGCGCGCGCGAGCAGGGTGTCGGCGACCTCCCGCTCGTAGCCGCGCGAGGTCTTGATCGCGAGCACGGCCTGGCGGGCGACGCAGGCGAGCGTGAGGCGGAGGGCGGGGCCGCCGCCGTCCGGGTCCGTGACGGAGAGGCGGACCTCGACCCGGTCCCCGTAGCGGACACCGACCGGAGCCGTGATCTCGAAGGAGAGCGGCACGCCCGAGCCCGGCGGGACGGTCACGAGCGCCTGGATCTTGCGGGCGAAGAGCTCGGTCGAGGTCCGCTTGCCGGGCGGGGTCCAGTGGACGGGCCACTCGGCGCCCTCTCCCGGGTACGTCGAGGTGTACGCCACCTCGATCCCGATCGGGAGGGACGTCGGCTCGCCGGCCTTGCTCGTGAGGACCGCCGAGAGGGTCGTCACCGTGCCGGCCGTGACCTCCCGGGGTCCTTCCTCGACCGCCTTGAGCGTGAGGAACGTCGAGACCTGCGGCTTGGGTGGGGCCGGGGCCGCAGGAGCCGCCACCGGCACGGCCGCGGGCGCGCCGGGGGCGGGCTTCTTCGCCTCGGCGACCGGCGGCGTTCCGGAGAGCAGGCCGATGCCTTCGTTCTCGTCGGGGGTCATGGATCGTTCCTCGGGGTCGGGCGGGGCGAACCTAGAGCCCCGAGAAGAAGTTTGCCCAGAGCCACGGACCCGCCTGGGTGAAGAAAATGTAGATCGCGAACCCCGTGAGGCCGATCAGCACCGCGCCGAGAGCCGTCACCTCGAGGACCTTGACGTACTCCTCCTGGGTCGGCCGACGCGCCATGCGCAGGATCCGGCCGTACTTGCCGTGCCCGACGGTGCGCAGCCGCCCGTCGAAATTGTCCTGTACCCGGCGCGCGCGGTCGAGGAACGCCATCGGTCTACCTAGTGCACGACGTCGAGGTCCGGCCCGGACTTGCGGCCCGGACCCGCACCCGTCGTCGAGGTACCGAAAATCTGGGGGGATTTAACTCCGGTCACCACGAGCATCACGCGGATCGTGCTCTGCATCGTCGGGTCCACCGCGGCCCCCCAGATGATGCGTGCGGTCGGGCTGATCGACTTCTGGACGACCTCCGCCGCCTTCTGGGCCTCGCTGACCGTCATGTCCGGCCCGCCGGTCACGTTGATGAGCGCGCCGGTCGCGCCCGCGATGTCGACGCGGAGGAGCGGGGAGTTGATCGCTTCGAGGACGGCGTCCTCGGCGCGGTTCTCGCTCTCCGACTCGCCGATCCCGATGAGCGCGACGCCGCCGCCCTTCATGATCGTCCGCAGGTCGTTGAAGTCGAGGTTGACGAGGCCGGGCCGCGTGATGATCTCGGTGATCCCGCGGATCGCGCGGGCGAGGACCGAGTCGGCGACCTTGAAGGCGGTCTGGATCGGCAGCCGGGGGACGAGCTCGAGGAGGCGGTCGTTCGGGATCGTGATCACCGTGTCGATGGAGGCGCGGAGCCGCTCGAGGCCCCACATCGCGTTCTCGGCGCGGACGAGCCCTTCCGAGGCGAACGGGAGCGTGCAGACCGCGATCGTGAGGGGGTTCCCGCCGTTCGCGTCCTTCGCGCACTGGGCGACGACGGGAGCCGAGCCGGTCCCCGTCCCGCCGCCGAGCCCGAGCGTGATGAACACCATGTCGGAGTTCGAGAGCGCCTTCTTGATCTCGTCCTCCGCCTCCTTCGCAGCCTGCTCCCCGACCTGCGGGAGCGCCCCCGCGCCGAGGCCCCGGGTCAGCCGCCGCCCGAGCAGGATCTTCTTCGGGGCGTGGATCGCGAGGAGGTGCTGCGCGTCCGTGTTGCAGGCGACCATGTCGGCCCCGCTCAACCCCTCCTCTGCGAGCCGGTTGATCGTGTTGCAGCCGCCGCCCCCGCAGCCGACGACCTTGATATTCGTCTTGAGCGACGCGAGGACCGCTTCGAGCTCGGCGTCGTCGTTCTGGGGCGGGGGCGGAGCCTCCGGCGCGCGCTTCGAGTCGCCCGGCAGGTGGGACAAGATCTCCTGAGCCAACGGTCGCATCACGGCGGTAACCCTATCGGCGGAAGAGAGGCGGCCAGATTATAAAGCGTGGGTCGGACTTTCCGCCGAGAATGCAGTACTCGGCCTGGGCGCCGCGGTACGAGGCGATCGCGCGGGAGTTCGGCTTCCCGTTCGACCGGGAGATCCGCTCGGCCGACCGGCTCGAGTCCCTCCTGCCCGCGCCGGCCCGCGAGCGGCCGCTCGAGCGCGTGACCGAACGCCTTGCGGGCCGGGACGTCGTCGTCGTCGGTCTCGCCCCGGGCGCCGGCCCGCCCCCCGTCTGGCGGCTCCCGTCGATCGGCCCGCCGGCCGCGGTCGTGGCGGCCGACGGGGCGACGGTGGCGTGCCTCGACGCCGGCCTCGTCCCGGCGGTCATCGCGACCGATCTCGACGGACCGCTACCGGCCGAGGTCGCGGCGAACCGGCGCGGCAGCCTCGTGGTCGTCCACGCCCACGGGGACAACGAGAGCGCCGTCCAGGAGTGGGTGCCGGAGTTCCCGGGGGAGCTCGCCGGTTCCTGGGCCGGTCCCCCTCGCCCCGCGCTGCTCGATGTCGGGGGCTTCACCGACGGCGACCGGGCCGTCTATCTCGCCGAGGCCGCCGGGGCGCGCCGGGTCCTCCTTTGGGGCTTCGACTTCGACTCCGTCGAGGAGCCCGACGCGACGGGCGAGGACCGAAAGCGCGCGAAGCTCCGTTGGGCCCGGCGGCTTGTCGAGGAGCTCGCGACCGAGAGCCGTACGCCGATCCTCGCCTGGCGGCGCGACGGCTCGTTCGCTCCTTACGGTGCGAGGTAGCTCGCGTCGACGAGATAGACGACGTTCGGTCCGTTCTCGTAGAGCAGCACGAACGGCAGCGAGCCGAACCAGGCGATCGCCGCGGCGCTCAGCGGCGTTGCGGCGCCGGACGGATTGAGCGCGACGCCGCCGTACATCACCGAGTCGACCGCGACGAGGTCGATCGCGTGCCCCACGGTCGGAGCGTTCGAGCGCTCGAGCTCCGCGGCCGCCGCCGACCAGTTGCTGCCCGTGAAGAGCGCCGGGGTCGAACCCCACGTCGCCGGATTCCCGTCGAACCCGAAGATCATCGAGCTCAGGCGGTGGTCGCTCGCGACGGCCACCGTGCGCGGCTCGGCGATCCCGATCCAGAGCCAGATGCCCGCGTCGCCGTGCGTCAGCCCCTCCTCGAATCCCCCGAGGTCCGCCTGCGGGGGGTAGACGATCGCCGCGTTGGCCCCGAGCAGCACCACGAGCCCCAGGCTCGCGGCGAGGAACGCCTTCCGGCCGCTCCGGTCGCCGAGCCGAGTGACGATCCGCGCGAAGCCGACCGCGACCATCAGCGCGAGCGGAATGAACAGGTACTCGGCGAACCGCGCGGGCGGGATGGCGGCGGCGTAGCCGCCGAACGCCGTGTTCGGGAGCCCGCCGGCGGCGAGCGCCACGATCGCCATCAGCGCGAGCGCGCCCAGCCAGGCCACGGCGAACGGGCCGAGCCGCGCGGGCGTGAGCGCCCGGCGGCTGCCGCTCGCGAAGAACGCGAGCACGATGACCGGCGCGAACCACAGGATCGCGTCGGCGGTCGTCGTCTGGGAGGTGCCCGGCAGCGCGACGATCAGGAGGAGCGCGATCCCGCCGAGGATCCCGATGAAAAGGAGGACGAAGTCCCGCACGACGCTGCGGTCGGTCGGGAGTCGGACCCAGGCCCGCGTCGGCCGGAACCCGGAGCGGCGCCAGGAGATGAGCAGGCCCGCCACCAGGACCACGGCGAGGCCGAGGGCCTCGACGAGCGCGAACGCGAGGTCCCGGCTCGCGCCGATCGACTTCGGCAGCGCCGGGAGGATCACGGTGTCGACGAACGAGGTGGTGCCGAAGAACCAGAAGACGAACGTGGCCGTCAGGAATCCGCCGAGGAAGACGAGTTCCCGGGTCGGGAAGCGCCGGCTCCAGAGCCCCGGACGCCAGAGTTCGAGGAAGAACAGCCCTCCGATCGCGCCCACCGCGAAGAAGTAGGTCGAAAGGTGGTGGGTCACGATGAGCGCGCCACCGGTCAGGACGAGCGGGAGGTACCACCGACGGTCGCGACGGCTCTCGACGAACATCCAGAGGGCCGCGCAGCCCAGGAGGTCGCCGAGCGCGAGCGGCGCCGGGTGGGCGATCGAGAACAGACGCGGCATCGCGACGCCGGCGATCGCCGCGGCGAGGAGCGCGACCGTGTCGTGCGGATAGAGCCGGCGGAAGAGGAGGAACAGCGGGAAGACCGAGAGCACCGCGACGACCGGGATGATCACGGTGAGCGCCGTGAACGTCGGGAGGCCGAGCGCCGCGGCGCCCGCGCCCGCGAGCAGGAAGATGCCGGGGAAGTCCGGGTACGCCGTCCCCCAGCCTCCGTAGGCCGCGCCGTGCGGCAACTGACCCGTCGCGAGGAGGTCGGAGGTCAGGCGGAAGTACTCTCCCGTGTCCGAGCCGAAGACCGCGTAGGAGAGATACGGCTCGAGTGCGAGGAAGACGAGCACGAGCGCGAGCCCGATCAGGAAGAGGAGCGTCTCGAAGCGGACCGGGGGACCCGACGGCGCGCGCTCGCTCGGCGCCTCCCGTTCGGCCGACGGGCCCGAGCTCATCGGGACCGTCCGAGCCCGGTCTCGGCCTATAGTTATTCGGCCGGAACGGCCGCCGGCGCGTCGGCCGCGTTTTCATCGACCGAACCCATAAATAGGGGGGTCTGGTGCGGCCGACTCGAGGCCGTCTCGAATGCCCTCCGCGCGCCGTCAGAAGGCGAAGGCGAAACCGGCCGCGCGCCGGCCTCCGCCCGCCCGCAAGCCCCCGCCCAAGAAGTCGACGGCGCCGGCCAAGAAGGCCCCGGCCCCCAAGCCCCCCGCCAAACCGACGGCGAAGGCACCCGCGAAGGGCGCGCCGAGTGCGCCGGCGCCGGTGCCGGTCGTTCGCCGCGCGGACGGCCGGGTCCACGTCCTCTCGCTCTCGTTCGTGCGCGACGGGGACGAGTTCCTCGCCCGCATGGAGACGGACGCGGGTCAGATCACGGAGCTCAAGAACCGGGCGCTCGACCAGCTCCTCACGCTGGTCGCCGGCGAGCTCGAGGACCTCCTCGAGTAGCGACGCCTCACTTCCGCGCGTTCACCGGCGTCGGAAGGATCCCTTCCTCGAGCTGATAGGTCCGGCGATGGCCGTCCGCGTCGGTGACCTCGACGGTCTCCACCGGCCGGCTCGAAAGGAACGACGCCGCCACTCGGCGCAGCAGGTACGTGCGGATCTCGGAAAGGGGCGGGAACGTCCGGCGGTGACCGAACGCCTCCACCACGACCACGGACTCGCTTCGGATCTCGATGCGCCGGGGAACCGCGCCGAGCGCGAGCCAGATCCCTCCGACCGCGAGCACCACGGCGATCGCCGAGAAGTAGAGCATCCCGGTAGTGGCCGTCGAGCTCGTGCCGCCGGGCGAGTTCCGGTCGAGCAGCAGGAACCCCACGTAGAGCACGACGAGGGCTCCGAGGTACAGCACGAGCAGTCGCCGGGCCCGCTCGTTCGCGGCCTGGTTCTGGCGGAGCTCGAAGTCGCGTCGCGTCGGACCACCGGCCGCGGGCGGGGGAACGGCCGCGGCGGTCGCGTTCGGAGCGGTCGTCGCCGCGGGAGAACGCGGGATGCGGATCGCACGGGGCGTCGACACCGGGACTCCTCCTCCGGTGAGAACGGCGACCGCTCGTCCTTAAATCTGCCCTTGCGCGGGCCGTTCACGCCTCGAGCTGCGCGTCCCCGCCGTTCGCCGAAGCGCGCGGCGCGGGCAGCGGGGTCTCGAGGTCGACCAGCGGGACCTTGCGGGCGATCTCGGCGGCCATCGCCGAGCAGCTGGACGGCGGTACCGGGGTGAGCGTGTAGCCCGGGAGCGCGAGGTCGTAGGTCACGACCCTCTTCTCGGCAATCGTCTCCCAGACCGCGCGGAAGATCCGGTCGGCCGCCTCCGTTTCCCCGACGTGGCGGAGGAGGAGCTCGACGCACAGGATCTCCGCGACCGGGTCGGCCTTGTCGGACCCGGCGTACTTCGGCGCGGAGCCGTGCACCGGTTCGAAGACGGCGAGGCTCTCGCCGTAGAGCGCGCCGGGCGCGATGCCGAGGCCTCCCGCCAGGCCCGCGGTGAGGTCGGAGAGGATGTCGCCGAAGAGGTTCGTCGTCACGATCATGTCGTAGTCCGACGGCTTCTTCGCGAGCTGCATGCACATGTTGTCGATAAGACGCTCGTCCGCGAGGATGTCCGGGTACTTCGGCGCCATCTCGCGGAACGCGGTCTGGAAGAGCGCCCCGGTCGTCTTCATGATGTTCGCCTTGTGGACCGCGGTGAGATGCTTGCGGCGCGCGCGCCGCGCGAGCTCGAAGGCGAACTTGATGATCCGGTCCGACGCCTTCCGCGTGATCACGTTCACCGTCTCGGCCGCCGTGTGGTCCCGGTCGACCCAGTGCTCGACGCCCGAGTAGAGCCCCTCGGTCGCCTCCCGGACCACGATGAGGTCGGTCCCGGGGTATCGCGTGCCCTCCCCGGCGATCGCCCGCGCCGGACGGACCGACGCGTAGAGGTCGAGCTGCTGGCGGAGGGCGACGTTGACCGAGCGGAAGCCGCCGCCGATCGGCGTGGTGATCGGACCCTTCAGCGCGAGCCGGTTCCGCCGGATCGAGTCGAAGACCGCTTCCGGCAGCGGGCTCCCGGTCTGCTTGATCGCCTTCTCGCCGGCCTCGACGACCTCCCAGTCGAACTCTACGTCCGTCGCCTCGGCGACGCGCCGGGCCGCGGCGGTGACTTCCGGGCCGATCCCGTCGCCCGGGATCAGCGTCACGCGATAGGCCATGGAGAGGTCCCGGGCCGGCCCGAGCCCCGGGCGGATTTAAAGTCGCGGCCGCCGACGGTTCAGCTCTTCGAAGCCGTGGCGCCCGCCCCCGGCAGCCGGGCGAGCACGGAGCGCATCACCCGGTCGCGCACGAGCGCGTCGTCGAGGACGGGCGTCCAGACCACGACGACGCCGTCCCAGGTCTGGGCGGAGATGTCGGTGACCTCGAGCCGGGGGGCCCGAGACCCGGGGTCGGGGAACGCCCTCCCGATCTCGGCGACGACCGACTCAACGACGGGGACCGGAACCGTCTGGGGGAACGTCATGTGGACCCGGTGCGCCTTCGGCACGCCCGGCGCCGGCTGCAGGACGAGCGCGCCGAGGACCACGGAGTTCGGCACCTTCGCGATCCCTCCTGCGTCGAGCCGGAGGATCGTGTAGAGGAGCTCGACGTCCTCGACGACGCCGGCGTAGCTCGGGTACATCATCTCGTGCGGGTAGCTCGGCGCGAACGCGCCGTAGCTCGAGGAGATGAAGCTGACCCGGTCGCCCGGCCGGAACGGGTTCGCCAGCACGAGAAGGAGCCCGGCGAAGACGTTCGAAAGGACCGTCTGCGCCGCGAGACCCAGGATGATCCCCACGAAGGCGCTCCCGAGGAAGATCGACTCGGCCGAGACCCCGGCGAGGTCGAACAGGGCGAGGATCGCGACGACGCCGATGATCAGGTTGAGGAAGATCCGGATCGTCGCGCCGTGCTGGAACTGGCCCCGGCGGCGAAGCACCTCGTTCGCGGCGCTCGTGAACGCGCTCGCGGTCGCGTACGCGACGAGGACGACCGCGCCGGCTTCGAGGAGCAGCACCTCCTCGTGGTTGAACGGACTGAGGAACCGCTCGTTGAACACCGTGAACAGTACGTAGAGCGCGGCGGCGAGGACCACCACGAGGATGAGGTTCCGGACGAGGGCTCGAATCGGCCGGGCCTCGGCGGGACGGGCCATCGGTGGACCGAGCGGACGGGAGCCATAGCCCTTTCCCGAAGTGAACGATGCGAATATTAGAATTCTTATAACAGAGTGTTGTACAACATTTCATGCTCCCCACCCCGCACCCGGAAGTGTTGGCGGACGACTGGCTGCCTCCGGTCGTCCTCGGTCGAGAGGTCGAAGTACGGGAGGTCGTGCGTCGGCTCGACCCTCCCCGTCCCCACGCCCCGCCCCCCTGGATGGTCGGCGTGGTCGGCTCGCGCGGAGCGGGCAGTTCCTCGGTCGCGCGGCGCGCCGCCCGCGAGGTGGCCGACCGGATCCGGGCGGCGATCCCCGGATCGGCCCCTCGGCAGCTCGCGGTGAGGACCGCCGGATGCCGGGGGACGCACGGCGTCGCGAGCGAGCTCCTGCGCCGGTTGGACGACGGCTTCGACGGTCGGGGCTTTCCGATCGCCGAGATCGTCGCCGGCGTACTGCGACGCCTCCGACGCGACGGCCGCCCGGTGGTGCTGGTCCTCGACGACGTGCGCGCCGGGGGCCCGGACCTCGGACCGCTCCTCCGGGCGATCGGGGCGCCGGACCGGTTCCTGCCGGAAGGCGAGAGCGGACTTCCGCCGTTCTGGACGGTCCTCGCCGGGACCGCCGATGCGATGCGACGGGCGGAGGCCGAGCTCCACGGGCGCGGGCGGATCGGGCCGTTGATCCGGCTCGCGCCGTACAGCGCCGATTCGCTGCGCCGCCTTCTGGAGGATCGCGCGGACCGGGTCCTCGGACGCGCGGCGCCGGCGGATCTCCTCACGAGGGTGCTCGAGCGCACTGTAGCGGACGGCGGCGGAGCCGCGCGAGCGGTCGAGCTCCTGCGCCGGACGCTCCTCCCGGGCGCGGCGCGACGAGCCGGTCCGTTCGCACCGCTCCGGCGGCCGGGAGTTCCGCTCACCATCGAGTCGCGGGTGGTCCGCGCGATCGAGGAGGTCTCCCAGGGGCGCGCGGCGCCGCTCGGCGAGATCCGCCGGTCGGAGGCCCGGCTCGCCCGCGCCGAGGGGGCCGCCCCGCTGCCCGCGACCACGCTCTGGCGGCGGATCGTTCGCCTCGAGCAAGCCGGTTACGTGCGGCGCGACGTGCGACCCGGCGGGGTCGGCGGCACCCGGTCGGTGCTGCGCGTGCTCGCCCCGACCGACGAGTGGCTCATCGCCCGGCTTCCTCCGGAAACTCATCCAGGGTCCGACGCGTGGGCCCCCGCGCCGTGGTCGCCCGGCGGGCTGGCGGAGGAGGGACAGCGGCCGGCGTCGGCTCCGTCGCCCCCGGACGACGCAACTGGCTAGCGACCTGCTCGGCGAGCTTTCGGGAGCGGAGCGCCCGCTCGATCCGGTCGAGCGGGGCCTGACGCAGTGACTCCCGGTCGGGATATCCCGCCTGGTAGAGCAGCCGGGCGCGCACTCTTCCGATCCCGCGGAGACGGACCAGGTCGAGGAGCTCCTCCCGGGCGCCGTAACGGACGCGCGTCGCGAGGTCGTCGATCGAGCGGCCGAGCCGCCGCTGGAACCGGGCGGCGAGCCGGCCGGCGCCGAAGAGGATCCACTCCGCGTCCTCGACCTTGGTCCGGAGGTCGCCGGCCCCGATCCCGTACCGCTCCGAGATCTCGAGGATCGGTACCTCGTCGACCCAGGCCTCCAGCACCGAGGCGGTCTTGAGCGTCGAGAGGAACGTCTCGAGCTCCAGCTCGAGCGGGGGCTCCTCCGGCTTCACGAGCAGCTCCTCCACCTCGTCCGTGTACCGCGCGAGGAGGTCGGCTTCGTCGCCCCGTCGGAGGAAGAGCGGCGGGAGGTCGGGAGTCGCCGCGATCGCGGCGAGCAGCGGGAAGACGCCGACCCCGAGGGGCGCCCGCTCGAGGACACCGCGGAGGACGACCGCGCTCAGCGGGTCGAGGTACAGCTCGCTCGTGAGCGCACCGAACGGCGTCGCCGCGAGCGCGGGAGCCGGGCGGAGGAAGTCGTTCGCCTCGAGGAACCGTCGCACGGTCGTCACGGTGTCGCGGAGCTCGGCGAGCGGGAGCGTGTGCCCGTAGAACGTGGCGGCGAAGAACGACTCGAGCTCCTCCTCGCTGCGGACCGCCCGACTCGCGACGAGCGCGAGTACGTGCATCCGGAGCGCCGGCTCGGCCGCGAGCCGGCTCACCACGTTCTCGGGCTCGGCGGAGAGGTACGTGTCGAGGAGTCGGTCCTCGTCATCCGCGGTGCGCGCGACCAAGAGCGCCTCCCCCTCGGAGTCGAAGCGAGGACGTCCGGCGCGCCCCAGCATCTGGAGGACCTCGGTCGCGGGGATCGGGGCCTGCATCCCGAGCCGATCGTCGTACCGCGTCGTGTCGCGTACGATCACGCGCCGTGCCGGCAGGTTGATCCCCGCGGCGAGGGTCGGCGTCGCCACGAGCGCTTTCAGGATCCGGTCGCGGAACGCGTGCTCGACGATCCGCCGCTCGGGGTTCGTGAGCGAGGCGTTGTGGAACGCGACGCCGTTCGGTAGCAGCTCGCCGAGTCGACGGAGCCCCTGGGTCTCCTCGTCGGAGACGCCCCCGAGCTCGTCGACCGACTCCTTCGCCCGCCGCCGCTCCTCCGGCGTCAGTACGGCGCGGACGGTCGGGACCAGCGCCTCCGCGACCTGCTCGCTCGCCTTGCGGGTGTTGACGAAGACGAGCGCCTGGCCCCCGTCCTGGAGCACGGAGCGCACGAGTCGGGGGATCGCCTCGGTGTTTCCGGGGATTTCACGGGTCGACAGGTCGGTGAAGGTGATCCGGCCGTCGAAGTAGACGCCCCGCTTGAGCGGCACGGGCCGGAAGTCGGAGGCGACGTGCCGTGCACCGAGCCACTCGGCCAGCTCCTCGGAGTTGCCGACCGTGGCGGAGAGCGCCACGATCTGGAGATCGGGGTACGCGCGTCGGAGGCGGGTCAGGCTCACCTCGAGCGTCGGGCCGCGGTCGGGGTCCCGGAGCAGGTGCACCTCGTCCGCGACGACGACGCCCAGCCGGTCGAGCCAGGGGCTCCCCCGGCGGAGGAGGCCGTCCGCCTTCTCGCTGGTCGCCACGAGGACGTCGAGCCGCTCGAGCTTCTCGGCGGGAAGGTCGAAGTCGCCGATCGATACGCCCACCTTGAGGCCCAGCGGTTCGAACCGCGCGAGCTCCTCGGCCTTCTCCTGCGCGAGCGCGCGAAGCGGGACGAGATAGAGGCCCGTCCGATGGACCCGGGCGGCCCGCAGGAGCGCGAGGTACGCGACCAGCGACTTGCCGCTCGCGGTCGGTGCGGCGAGCACGAGGGACTCCCCCGCCATGACCGGCGGGATCGCCTCGGCCTGGGGGGGAAAGAGCCGCGTGATGCCGTCCGCCCGCAGCACCTCTTGGAGCGCCGCATCGAGAGCGGTCGCCCCGAGCTCGACCAGCCCGTCCGGTGGGCGTGGGGGGGCGGCGGGTGAGGTCGGAGTCGGCACGAGGGTCTCGAGCGCGGCGTCCTAGTAATCGTTTGGTGAGCGTTCGCCGGCGCTGAGGTCCCGCGCGAGGATCAGCTCCTGGATCTCCGTCGTCCCCTCGACGATCGGGAAGACCCGGGCGTCTCGCCAGAGGCGCTCCGCCGGGTGGCCCGGACGCGCGCCGTCCGGCGCCGCGACCTCGACGCCCGAGGACGCGATGGCGACGGCCGCGCGGGAGGCGACGAGCTTGGCGACGGACGCCGCACGGACGAACGGCTGGCCGGCGTCCTTCGCCGCCGCGGCCTCCCGAACGAGAGCCCGCGCGCTCGCGAGCTCCGAGTAGGCGATCGCGAGGCGCGTTCGCTTCCAATCGGCGTCGTCGTCGCGGATCGAAGAACGCATGGTCTCGAACGCCGCCTCGGCGACGCCCAGGGCGCACGCCGCGATCCCAACGCGACCTCCCGACAGGGCGGAGAGGGCGATCTTGAGGCCCGAGCCCTCCGGACCGAGCAGCGAATCCGCAGGCAGGTGGACCCCATCGAGCACGAGCTCGGTCGTCTCGCTGCCGCGGAGGCCGAGCTTATCGAGGCGCTGGGCGACCGAGAAGCCGGGGGTCCCGGGAGGTACGACGAACGCGGAGATTCCGGCGCTGCCGAGTCCCGCGTCCCGGGTCGCGAAGACGAGGATCGTCCCGGCGGAGACCGCGTTCGAGGTGAACATCTTGGTCCCCCGCAGCACGAACTCCCCGCCGACGCGCTCGTAGCGCGTGCGAATCGCCGCCGCATCCGAGCCGGCCCCCGGTTCGGTGAGCGCGAACGCGCCGATCCGCTCGCCCCGCGCGAGCGGGCGCAGCAGTCGCTCCTTCTGATCCGGCGTACCCCAGGCGAGGATCGGCTGGGCGCAGACCGACAGGTGGACGGCGAGCGTGACCGCGACCGCGGCGCTGGCGCGAGAGAGCTCGTCGAGCACGGCGACCGTCGCGGCGGTGTCGCCGCCCGCGCCCTCCCACTCGGGCGGCAGCCCGAGCCCGAAGAACCGCTCCGAGCCGAGCGCGGCGAGGACGGTGTCGGGCACGCGGTCCCCGCGGTCGATCTCGACCGCGAGCGGGCGGACATGTCGCTCCGCGAACTCGCGGGCCCGGCGCCTCCACTCCGACGCCGAAACGGGGGTGGCGGCCATCCGCCCAGGGGACCCCGACGAACCCTTAAGGAATGACGTCGGGTCGCCGGGCCGCGGAGGAGAGTCGAGTGCCGCCGACCGCGAAGGACCGGTTCACCTCGCTCGATACGCTCGCGCTGGTGCGGGAGCTTCGGGGATTCGGCCGGGCCTGGGTCGACAAGGCGTTTGACGTCACGACGGGCGGCTGGTCGCTCGCTCTTCGCTCGCCCGGTGAGGGCCGACGGGAGCTCCTCCTCGTGCCCGGGCGGTACGCTGCGCTGCTCCCCTCCGGGCTCGTCGAGCACGCCGGCGAACTCTCCCCTCTCGCGAAGGAACTGCGGCGGGTCCTGGTCGGTGCCGGGCTCGAGAGCGCTTCCGAGCCCGGAGGAGAGCGGTACCTCGAGATCCGCTTCGGGCGACGGGACAACCCCGAAGCGATCGTGCTCGCGCTCGAGATGTTCGGGGAAGGCAACCTCCTGCTCGCCGAGGGCGGTCGGCTCGTGGCGGTGGCGCGCGCCCGCCGCTGGGCCCACCGCGTCGTGCGGGCCGGCGGAGAGTACGCGCGCCCCCCCGTCCGGACGGACCCGTGGTCGGTCGACCGGGCGACGCTCGGCGCCGAGCTCGCCCGCTCCCGCAGCGACCTCGCGAGCACGTTGGCGGCGCGGCTGTCGTTCGGTGGTCCGGTCGCCGAGGAGTTGGTGGTGCGCGCCGGCCTCGATGGGAGCGGGCCGTCCGCCGCCCAGCCGGCCGACGCCGTCGACCGGCTGTCCGCGGCCGTCGCGGAGCTTCTCGCCGAGGTCGGCGAAGCGCCGCGAGGATTTCTCTACGTCAAAGACGGAACGGCGATCGATGCCACTCCGTACCCGTCGCGACGCTGGGCCAGCGAGCACGCGACCGAAGAAGCTCGGCCGACGTTCTCGGAGGCGGCGTTCGAGTACTTCCGGGCGCTCGTTCCCGCTCCCGCCAACGCCGCGGAGGCCGCCGCGACGCGGCAGCGGCAGAGTCTCGAACGGCTCCGGGAGCAACAGCGCGCCGCGGTGGGTACCCTGTCCGAATCGATCGACCGGGAGCGAGCGGCGGCCGAGGCGATTTACGCGAACTATCCCGCCGCCGAAGCGGCCCTCGAAGCCGCGCGCGCCGAAGCAGCGCACGTCGCCGACATCACGGTCACGCTCGGGGACGTTGAGGTCTCCCTGCAGATCGATCGGTCGCCGCGCGAGTCCGCCCAGGCGATCTACGACGAGGTGAAGCGGTTGCAGTCGAAGCTCGCGGGGGCCCGAACGGCGCTCGCGGAGACCGAGGCCAAGGTCGCCCGGCCTTCGACCGAGCCGGAGCCGGGCGCCCCCGCGGGGCTCGTCGCGCCGACCCGGCGGCGCGCGCCGCACTGGTTCGAGCGGTTCCGCTGGTTCGTCAGTTCGGAGGGCGTGGTCGTCATCGCGGGCCGCGACGCGGCATCGAACGACCTCGTTGTCCGGCGCAACCTCAAGGACGGGGACGTCTACGTGCATGCCGACCTCCACGGCGCGGCGAGCGTCGTCGTGAAGCATCCTCCGCCGGGACGACCCCCGATCGGCGAGGCGACGCTCCGCGAAGCCGGCCAGTGGGCAGTCGTTTACTCGAAGGCGTGGCGCGCCGGTCTCGCCTCGGCGTCGGCGTTCTGGGTGACCCCCGAGCAGGTGTCGAAGTCGGGGGCGAGCGGAGAGTTCGTAGCGAAAGGGGCGTGGGCGATCCACGGCACGAAGCACGTGCTCCGGGACCTGCCGACCGAGATCGCACTCGGCACGATCGACTACGACGGAGAGACCCTGTGGACCGCGGCGCCGCCGGCCGCGTTTCGGACCCGGGGGACCGTCCGGGCCGTGCTCCTGCCGGGCCCGGAGCGGGAGCGGGACGCCCTCGAGCGGGCGCTCGTCGGCGAGCTCGGCCTGAACCGAACGCGTCTCCAGTCGCTGCTCCCCGCGGGCGGACTCGCCCGCCGAGCGTAGACCCGCTGCACCTCGTCGGCCGGGAACCGGTCGCCGGGTCGCTTCCACGTCCGGCCCCGGGCCCGAACCCCGACGACTTCCACCGAGCCGCCGTCCAGCGAAAGGACGTCGCCGACCCCGACCTCGCTGTCCGGCGGCGCCGACCACGGCGCCGACCGGGTCCGAGCGGCCTCGACGATCGAGACCGGGACGAGACGCGGGCCGTGCGGGGTCGCCCAGATCACGGAAAGCTCGTCCGAGACGGCCGCCCGCACGGTGGCGCCGGCCCGGTCGTCCAGGCGGCGGATCCGAAGCTCCCCCGACGCACCAGGAATGCCGGAGCCGACCTGGACGCGACGGTAGCGAGGAAGCCGGATCCGCTGGTGCGTCGAGCGTCCGCCCTCGGAGACGATCAAGGACACCTCCACCTCGCTCGGTGTCGCCTCGCGGAAAGGATGCGTCCCGCGGCACTCCTGGCACCGGGCGACGCCCGACCAGCCGCCGCCCGGAACCTGCCCCGAGCGGTCCCATCGAAGGATCCGATGGCTCGTGACCCGTCCGCAAGTTTCGCACGGAAGGCTCGCGACGCCGAGACGCGCTCGCGAGGAGTCCGGCGGCCGCTCCGGCATCGTCCCACGCAGGTCCGCTCGCGGGGATGACAGTTCCGGCCCAACCTCCGGGTCCGGCAAGATTTGTATGCGTCGGCGACGCTGGGCCGGGGACGATGGCTCCGCACGCCCACCCGTCCGATCTCGGAACCGAGCACTCGGCAGGCCACGGCGGCCGGGGCGGGCGTGGGCGGACTGCCGGCCCCGTCGTGGGCATCGTGGGCGTAGGCTACATGGGGATCGCGACGGGGCTCGCGTTCGCGCACCGGGGCCGCTCGGTCGTCGCCTATGATATCGATCGGGGCGTGCGGGCCGCGCTCCGAAAGGGCCGAAGTCCCTACCGCGAGCCCGGCCTCGCCGAGCTCCTCGGCCGGGAAAGTCGTCGCGACCGCTTCCATATCGTCGACTCGCTGTCGGAGCTCGCCCGCCGAGCCGAGTGCATCTTCCTGTGCGTGTCCACGCCCCCCGGGCCGGGCGGGCGCGTCGACTTGAGGCCGATCCGATCCGCGAGCCGGGCCCTCGGGGCGGCGCTGCGGGAGGTCCGCGGCTTTCGCACCGTCGTGGTGAAGAGCACGGTCGTACCCGGGACGACCGACGAGGTGATCGCGCCGATATTGCGCCGGACGAGCGGGCGGAGCGCGAGGACGCTCGGCGTCGCCGTGAACCCGGAGTTCCTCTCCGAGGGCCGAATGGTCCGGGATGCGACCCACCCGGCCCGGATCGTCCTCGGGGCTTCGGGGGCCCGTGCCGCCCGAGCGGTGCGTCGGGCGTACGCAGGGTTTTCGGCTCCGATCGTCGCGCTCTCCCCGACGGAAGCGGAGCTCGTGAAACACGGTTCGAACGCCTTCTTGGCGCTCAAGGTATCGTACGCGAACGAGCTCTCCCGATGGACCGAGCGTCTCGGCGGGGACGTCGACCGCGTGGCGGAGGCCGTCGGCGCCGACCCACGCATCGGACCGGAGTTCCTGCGCGCGGGCCCGGGTTTCGGCGGCAGCTGCTTCGACAAGGACCTCCGCGCCTTCCGGCGCCGGGCGCAAGAGCTCGGCCTCGGGTCCCGCATCGCGGACGCCGCCCTCGGGATCAATGACGATCAGACTCGCCACGCGGTGGAGCTGGTGCAGCGCGCCGGAGGCCCGTTGCGGGGGCGCGAGGTCGCGGTGCTTGGGCTCGCGTTCAAGGCGGGCACGGACGATGTCCGGGAGTCCCGCGCATTCCCGATCGTCGAGGCGCTCCTCGCCGCCGGGGCGCGCGTCCGAGTTCACGACCCGAGCGCCCTCGCGAACTTCCGGCGGGAGTGGGCTCGCCGGTCTCCGAGACAGTCGGCTCGGCTCCGGTTCGTCCGTACGGCCGAGGCGGCCGTGACGGGAGCGGACCTGGCCGTGCTGCAGACCGACTGGCCGGAATACCTGCGCTGGCCTTCGGCCTGGTCCCGCCGGATGCGCCGGCCGCGTCTGGTCGACCTGCGGCGCCGCGTTCCCGCACCGGTCGCGCGGCGCGCCGGGCTCGAAGTCTTCGCCTTGGGTCGGGGGGCTTCCGGCCCGACCCCCGCACCCCGCGGTCGCCGGAGGCGAGCGTGAAGGTCGTCATCCCGGCGGCCGGGCTCGGCACGCGCTTCCTCCCGGCGACCAAGAGCCAGCCGAAGGAGATGCTGCCGATCCTCGACCGGCCGGTGATCCAGTACGTCGTCGAGGAGGCGGTCGCCGCGGGCGCCGACGACATCCTGATCGTGACCGGGAGGGGGAAGCGCGCGCTCGAAGATCACTTCGATTTCTCTCCCGAGCTCGAAGCGAACGCGCGCTACCCCGAGCTCGATCGACTCGCGGAGCTCGTGCGGAGGGCGCGCATCCACTTCGTCCGGCAACGCGAACCTCGTGGCCTCGGGGACGCGATCGGTCTCGCCCGGCACCACACCGGCTCCGAGCCGTTCGGCGTTCTGCTCGGGGACACCATCAACGTCGCGGATCCGCCGCTCCTGCGCCAGCTATGGGACCGCTACTCTTCGCTCCACCACACCGTGCTCGCGGTCGAGCCCGTCCCGGAGGCGAAGGTGCGCGACTACGGGATCGTCGAAGGGGAGGAGGTCTCGCCGGGGCTCTACCGGTGCCGGCGGCTGCTCGAAAAGCCGGACCCCGGCGCGACGAAGAGCCGCCTCGCGTTGACCGGAGCGTACGTCTTCACTCCCTCGATCTACGACGCGATCGACCGGACCCCGCCCGGGCTCCGGGGAGAGATTCAGATCACCGACTCCCTCGCGCTGCTCGCGGAGTCGGAGCCGGTCTACGCGACGACCTTCCGAGGCGAGCGGTTCGACATCGGTAACCGGGAGCTCTGGCTGAACGCCAACCTCGAGTTCGCGTTCCGGGATCCGGCCTATCGCGACGCACTGCGACTCGCCATGGAGCGGCTGCTCTCCCGGCCGGCGGCGCTTCCGCGCAAGTCGAGTCCCCGGCGGGGGGTTCGTCGTCGACCTCGGACGGAGCATCATGAACACTGAGTCCCCCTCCCGGCGCCGTGCCTTGGTCACGGGCGGGAGCGGGGACCTCGGTCGCGAGATCGCCCGTCAGCTGATCGCGAGCGGCACCGACGTGGCCACGAGCTCGCGGCATTCGGAGGCCCCGGGCGTCGGCGAGCGCTGGCACCTGAACTGCGACCTCGCCGAGGCGAGCGGGGCCGGTCGGCTGGTCGACGAAGTGCGGGGGAAATGGGGAGGGCTCGAGGTGCTCGTCAACAACGCGGGCGTGGCCCCCGGGGCGATCACCCCCATGGTCCACGAGACCGACGACGCGATCGAGCGGGTCGTCGCGACGAACGTGCTCGGACCGCTCTACCTGCTCCGCGGCCTGTTGCCCCTTCTGCGCCAGGCACCCGGGGGCGGGGTCGTCGTCAACATCGCCTCCCGGGCCGGCCTCGCCCCGATCCCCGGGCTCGTCGCGTACTCCGCGAGCAAGTCGGCGCTCGTGTCCCTGACTTTGGCCATCGCCAAGGAGGAGTCGGACGGGAAGGTCTACCTCGCCGCGCTCTGCCCGGGCGGCATCGCCACCGAACTGCGGGCGAGCCTCTTCGGGCGGGACGACGCCGCGCAGCAGCTGCCGGTCGGTCGGGTCGCGTCGCTCGTCGGGGAGATCGCGCTCCACCGGACGGCCGACGGTCGACCCGTTCGGAGCGGCGGCGCGGTCCTCGTGACCCGGGCGACCGGCGTGCAGGTGCTCGACTGGAGGACCGACGAACGCGGGGTCGAGACCTTGAGCTGGCGCTGACGCGCCAAGCGCTAAGACCGAGCGAGCGTCCGGGCCCTCCCGATGTCGGCGAGCGAACGGCGGACGCCGTGCCGGGGGTGCGGGTCGTCGGACGGCGTCCGGGCGTTCCTGGACCTCGGTGTCCAGCCGCTCGGCAATGCCTTCCTTCCCCCGACCGAGGTGGCCGGCGAACCGTCGTTTCCGCTGGAGATCGGCGTCTGCGGGCGCTGCCACCTCGTCCAGATCGTCGAGCCCGCTCCGGCGGAGGCGACGAACCGGGTCTATCGGAACTACTCGTACGTCCCGACCGGTGAGACGCTCGCGCGCCACTACCGCTCGCTCGCCTCCGACATCGTAGAGGTCGTCCGTCCCCGCGCGGGCGCCCACTTCCTCGACATCGGCAGCAACGACGGACTGTTGCTGCGGTCGATCCGCGAGCGCCGGCCCGAGGCCGAGCTCCTCGGCGTCGAGCCTTCGACGCGGATCGCCGCGATCGCGCGGGAGAAGGGGATTCCGACGATCGGGGGATTCTTCGACGCCCCGACCGCCGAGGAGGTCCGACGACGTCTCGGGACGGTCGACGTCGCCAGCGCGACCCAGGTGCTCCAACACATCCGCGAGCCCGTGGCGCTCTTGCGATCGGTCCACGACATCCTGGCCCCGGACGGGGTCCTCGTGCTCGAGGGCCGGGCCTACTTTCCCGACGTGGCGGCGAAGGTGGCGTTCGACACCTTCTACCACGAACTCCTCTATGCGTTCACGCTCCACTCGCTCGAGCCGCTCCTCGCCCAGGCCGGATTCGTCGTCTTCCACGCCGAGCATCAGGACGTGTACGGCGGCTCCCTCCGGGTCTTCGCCCAGCGCCGGGAGTCCGGTACGCGGGAGGTCTCGCCATCGGTCGACACGATCCGCTCGGGCGAGCGAGCGGCCGGCGTGACCGGATTCGAAGCGTACGCCGAGTTCGCCCGCCGCGTTGCCGAGGTCCGTCGAAAGCTCCTCGCGACGGTGCGCGAACTCGCCGCGGCGGGCGGCACGTTCGCGGGCTACGGCGCCCCGTCCACCGGGACCACGCTCCTGAGCTACTGCGGCCTCGGCACCGAGACCCTCGCCTACATCGTCGACGACAACCCCCTCAAGCAGGGTCTCGTCACTCCCGGCACGCACGTTCCGATCGTGCCGTCGTCGGCGCTCACCGAACGACCGACGGATTACGTGCTCGTCCTCGCCTGGCGACTGCGCGAAGAGATCGTCGGGCGGCTCGCGCCGCGACGGGGGAAGACGATTAAGGGGATCGTCGTCCCGTTGCCCACACCCGAGCTCGTGCGGTAAGGGCGGGAGTACTGGAATGAGGGTGGCGGTCACCGGAGCGGGCGGCTTCATCGGCAGTCATCTCGTCGACGCCCTCCTCGGCCGAGGCGACACCGTACTGGCGCTCGACATCGGGCGACGGCTGCCCTCGAACCTCGCCGAGGCGGCCACGCGCCCGGGGTTCACGTACGCGCGCTGCGATGTGACGCGGGAGAGCTCCGTGCGCCGTGCCTTTACCGGCCCCCCCGATGCGGTCGTCCATGCCGCCGCGACGGTCGGGGTCGAGGCGTACCTCCGGACCCCCATGGAGACGATCGAGTCGAGCGTGATCGGCACGCGGACGGTGCTCCGGGCCACGATGGCCCCGGGCGTACGTTTCCTCTACCTCTCTTCCAGTGAGGTGTTCGGCCGGAATCCGGCGGTCCCCTGGTCCGAGACGTCCGACCGGGTCCTCGGGGATCCCTCGCTGCATCGGTGGAGCTACAGCACGAGCAAGGGCCTCTGCGAGCACCTCGTGAACGCGGCGCACGCCGAGCACGGCGTGCCGACCGTGATCGCCCGTCCGTTCAACGTCTACGGGGGTCGGCAACGGCCGGCGTTCGTCGTGCCGATCACGATCCAGCGCGTGCTGAACGGGCTTCCGCCGGTCATCTACGGAGACGGTCGGCAGACGCGCTGCTTCACCTTCGTCGGCGATCTCGTCGACGGGTTGCTGCGCTGCCTGGATCGCGATGCCGCGGTCGGCGAGTCGTTCAACCTCGGGAACCCGAAGGAGCGGACGATCGTCGAGGCGATCCAGCGGATCCTCGAAGCGTGCGGGAGCTCGCTCGCCCCGACGCACGAGGACCCGCACGCGACGTTCGGGGCGGGGTTCGACGAAATCCCGCGCCGCGTGCCGGAGGTCGCCAAGGCCGCGCGGCTCCTCGGATGGACGCCGACGACCGAGCTGCCCGAGGGCCTCGCTTCGACCGTCGCCTGGGCGCGCGCGCACCCCGAGTGGGTCCGGATCCGCCGCCGACGCTCGAAACCCGCGTCGGCGACTCCGCCCTAACGCTGCGCCGCCTCGGCCGCGGCGGCCAGGATCTCCGGGAGGACCGACGCGATTCGGTACCGGCACGTCACGCCGAGCCGGCGCTCGGTCTCGACGCGGGAGACCGCGAACTCGGGCTCGATGACCTCCACGCCGCCCCTCGGGTTCGGCACCACGTCGATCCGGATCGGCGGGGCGGACGGATGCAGGGCCGCATAGCCGTGCGCCACGCGGTCGGCGATCTCGAGGATGTTGAGGGCCTCTCCGCTGGCCACGTTGAACGTCCGCGCCTCCCGCGGGGTCCCGGAGGCGAGCAGGTACCGTGCGGCCGCTTCCCAGTGCGCCACGACGTCGAGGATGTGGACGAAGTCCCGTCGCTGCGTCCCGGGCGCGTTGACCGTGAGTCGGCCGGAGAGGGCCTGGACGGCGAACAGCTGCAGCACGTTGCCTTTCGTCACGGTGCGGCCGCCCGCGCGGTAGCCCCCGTAGACGTTGCTCTGCCGCAGCACGGCGGTCGCCACGGCGCCCCCGCGGGAGGCCTCCTTCAGGATCTCCTCTCCCGCCGCCTTCTGGCGCCCGTACTCGTGCGTCGGCGCCGCCGGCGTCGACTCGGTGACGGGCAGCTCCTTCGGCACGCCGACGGCCGTGAAGCTGCTCGCGAACGCGATGGGGACGTGGTGCTCCCGACACGTCCGGGCCAGCTCGGCCGTTCCGGCGACGTTGCTCCGGGCGCTTCCCTCGGGGTCCTGGGCGCACGCCATGACTCCCGAGATCGCGCCCAGGTGCAGCACCACGTCGCAGCGGGCGAGTTCCGCGAGCGCCTCGCGGCTCTCGAACTTCCGGTGGTCGACCGGCCACTGGGGGTATCGCACCTCGGTCGGTCCCGAGCCGTCATCGACGAGATACAGTTCGTAACCGCGTTCGGCCAGGTAGGGGACGAGCGCTCCCCCGATGAACCCCGTCGCCCCGGTGACCCCGATCTTCGGCATGCGGCCGAGCACGACCCCCGGGGGTCCATTAGTATTCGCCCGAGTCCCGCGCATGGCCTTTTGAGCCGCGGCCCGTCTCCCGGCCCGATGGATCGCTACCGGTCTCGGGCGGCCTGATGCCGACGCGCGTCGCGGTCGTCCGGGGGGTCGAGCAGGTCAACGCCGGGGAGCTCGGTGTCTACTCGGAGCTCGGGAAAGCCGGCTACTCGGTCGAGCTGCTGTGCTCGACGAAGAGCCGGGTGACGGAGGCGGAGGCGCGCATGCCGGTCCGGCGGCGGCCTCCTCCGGCGCTCGCGGGCCGACTCGCGCGGACCCTCGCCGGCGGCTTCGCGATCGGCCTCGTCTCTCCGTACCGGTACTACCACCAGTATCTCACGGGCTTCTCCGCGGCCGCCCGCCCGTACGACGTGCTGTGCCCGGTCGACCTCGGTCACCCGACGACCTTCCAGTCCCTCGAGGAGCAGCGCCGGGGGAAGCGCGTCGTCGTCCAATGCTGGGAGGACATCCCGTTCAACTGGCCGCGCGACCGGCCGCTCGGCCAGCACTTCGAGGCGGTGCTGGACCGGGCCGACCATTTCCTCCCCTTCACCCGGGACGCGGAGACCGCGCTGCGCGCCATGGGCGTCGGGTCCGACCGGCTCTCCCAAGTGAACATCGGTCTCGACCTCGGCTACTGGCGGCCGGATCCGTCGGCCCGGGCGTCGGACGGGCCGCTCCGGGCGCTGTTCGTCGGGCGGCTCCAGTGGGCGAAGGGCGTGCAAACGATCATCGAGGCCCTGGACCAGGTCCGCGCACCCGTCGACGTCACCGTCGTCGGGGCGGGTCCGGAAGAGGCACGGCTCCGCTGGCTCGTGGAGCAACGCCGCCGCCGGAGCTCGGGGCGGGCCGCGCCGCCGGTCCGGTTCGTCGGTCCGAAGTACGGCCCCGAGCTCCTTCGGCTCCGGCAATCGATGGACGTCCAGCTCGTGCCCTCGATCCCCACGCCGCAGTGGCGCGAGCAGCTCAATCAATCGATGCTGGAAGCGATGGCCTGCGGGCTCCCGCCGATCGCGTCGCACAGCGGGGCGATCCCCGAGGCCGTCACGGACGGGGAGAACGGCTGGCTGTTCCCCCCGGATCGCCCGAGCGACCTCGCGGCCATCCTCGAGCGCGTCGCGGCCGACCCGGCCGAGCGTCGGCGACGCGGGGTCGCCGCCCGGGCGAGGATGGAGCGCGACTACGAGCTCGTTCGGCAGGGCGCCCGGCTCGCGGAGATCTTCCGGACCCGCGTGCGCCCACCGTAGCCGCGCGGGAGTTCACTGGGCCGCCGCATACATTCCGAGCAGGCGGTCGAGGTGCCGTTCGGGCGAGAACTCGGTCTGGACCCACGTCCGTCCGTCGAGCGCCCGGGCCTTCGCGACGTCGTACCCGTCCGCGATCGCGAGGATCGCGCGCGAGAGCGCCGGCGCGTCGCCCGGCGGGATCACGGTCCCGTACGGTCCGACGGTCTCGGGCAACCCGCCCGAGTCCGTCACGATCACCGGCACTCCGTGTCCGAGCGCCTCGATCGAGGAGTTGCCGAGGTTCTCCCACGGGAGGGACGGGACGGCCAACACATGGATCTTCGAGAACCAGGCGTGGCTGTCGACCCATCCGTCCACCGTCACGCCGGGCGCCTCGGGGATCGGGATCGGACCCCCGCCCGCGAACCGGAGCTGGAACGCGGGGCGCTCCGCCCGGACCGATCCGAACGCCCGAAGGAGGACATCGATTCCCTTCTGACGCTCGAATCGTCCGAGGAACCCGATCGTGAACGGACCGGGCGGGGCTTCGACCGGAGCCGCCGGGGTGGGGATCATCGGACGGAGGACGTCCGTCGGGCGGTAGCCGAGATCGTCGAAGATCCGGCGGGTCGCGTGGCTGCCGCAGATGTAGGTGCGGACCCGGTCCTTCACGTGCGTGTCGAACGATCGGCGCTTCGCGAGATTGAGCGGAAGGCCCAGGCCGACCTCACAGCCGGTGAACTGGCATCTCGGAAGGATCCCGCCCGGGCACGGGGTGCCGTCGGGGAGCGTGAGCGTCGCGACCGGGCAGACGAGCTCGGTGTCGTGGGCCGTGAAGAAGATCGGCTCGCGGCGGCTCCCCAGCCACGGGCCGAGGGCCGAGAATCCGGCGTGGAACCGGTGAAGATGGATCACATCCGGTCGGACCTCCCGCGCCACGTCGTCGAGCCAGCGAGCGAGCGGTCCCCCTTCGGCGAGGCTCGCGACGGCCTGGCGGGTCGGCGAGCGGGGCACGAGGTAGGCGCGTACCGGCCCGAGCCGCTCCGGCACGGGGTCGGTGACGATCGCGGCGGTGACGTTCGGGTGGCCCCGGGCCTCGAGCGCCTGCGAGACGCGCCGCACGTACACCTGCGCGCCGCCGGGCGCCGGTCCGTCCCACCCGTCGAGACGCAGGATGTTCAACGAACGGCCCCGGCGCGAGGAAGCGGCGGCGGCATTAAGGGCTCGTCGGCCACCGGCGGCCGACGAGGTTCAGAACCGGACTACGCGAAAGCCTATAGGCCGGGGACCCGCCTCGCACGGTGGGGCGCGCGTGAAGATCGTGCATTCGGTGTTCCGGTATCTGCCCGTCTCGGGCGGGGCGACCCGGCTCGTCCAGCTCCTGGCCGAGGGGGCGGCCGCCCGCGGGCACGACGTGACGGTCGTAACGCAGGAGGAGCCGGGCGCGCCGAGCGAGGAGACGATCGCGGGAGTGAGGGTCCTCCGGGTCCCGATCCGCCGGGTCGGGAAGTTCCGCCTGCCGCGGGGATACCGCGCGCTGCTGCACCGGCTCGACGCCGACGTCTTCCAGCTGAACGGCAACCGGATTTGGAACGCAGACTTCTACCTGCCGTACGCGCGCTCGTTCGACTGGCCTCAGGCAATCATGCCGATGGGGTTCTACCACTACTGGATGCGCCGCGGCCTCCTCCGCTGGTTCTACTACGACCGGTACTTCGCCGGCCGGATCCGGGCGTTCGGCCGGTACCTCGCGCTCACCGGCGCGGAGCGAGAGCAGGTCGTCGGCTGGGGGTACCCGCCCGAGCGCGCCCGCGTCCTCCCGGTCGGCGTCGACCTCGAGGAGTTCGCCCGTTCCCCGGCCGACCCGGCCGCGCTGCGCTCGGCCTGGCGCCTCCCGGTCCGGCAGGTCGCGGTCTATGCCGGCGGCCTCTACGACAACAAGCGCGTGGACCGACTGGTCCGAGCGGTCGCCGGGACCCGAGGGGAGTGGGGTCTGGTCGTCCTCGGACCGGACGTCCCGGGCCATCCGTACGACCGGGCCCATTGCGAGGCGCTCGCGCGAGAGCTGGGCGCGCCGGTGCGGTTCCTCGGGGCCGTCCCCCGGACGGAGCTCGTGACGTCGTTCTTCGCGGCCGACGCCTACGTCCAGGCGAGCGCGTTCGAAGGGTTCGGCATCACGCTCGTCGAGGCGATGGCCACCGGCCGCCCGTTCGTCGCGTTCGACGCCGGGGTCGCCCGCGACGTCGCAGCCCGCGGAGCCGGGGTCGTCGTCTCGAGCGAGGAGGAGATGTCCCGCGCCCTCGTGGACCTACCGCGACGCGCGCGGGAACGCGGGAGCGCCGCGCGGCTCGTCGCGCAGGACTACTCGGTCGCCCAGATGGTCGACCGGGCGCTCGAGCAGTACCGGGCGATCGCCCGGAACTAGCGCGGCCCGGGCGGCGGAATGGGGCTGCCCGAATTTGAATCGGGGTCCCGAGCTCCCAAAGCTCGAAGGATGGACCAGTAGAGCGGACGGAGGAGCGTCCTCCGGTCCGTAGCTACCCCACAGCCCCACATCCGCGGCTAGACCGCTTCCACCCGTTTGAGGGTTCGGCCGATGCGGCACTCCGCGGGCTCGGCCTCGACGCGCTCGATGCGGAAGCGCTGTTTCGCTGGCACGTTCGGGCTCGCGCAGACCCACCAGTTCGGGCAATCCAGACGGCGGCACGGGTACCGGGCGACCTCGACCGAGCTCCCGACGACCGCGCTCCGCGAGTCGACGACGAGCGCGCGCGCGACCGGCTTCACCTCCACGACGTGGGCCTCGGACTCCTGGAGGGCACACGGGTGCGTGATCGGCCGGACCTTGGTGACGGCGTAGTTCCGCCCGACGTCGAGCGTGAGGCAGGCGTGCCGGTACGGGCACGTGCGGCAGACCGGCGCCCCGCCCTGGTAGATGAACTCGTACCCCTCGCGAGCCTCGGAACTCGCGATCAGCGTGATCTCGGGCATGCTAGCCGATCACTCCCGTGTGCTGGGCGAGCCGCTCCGCGGCCTCCCGCGTCAGTCCGTTGTCGCCGAGGATGGTGTACCGCTCGGGTCGCAATGTGTGAGCGAGCACGAGCGCGTTGACGACCTCCTCGGGCGTGACGCCGAGCTCCGCGGCGGTCGTGGGCGCGCCGATCGAACGGAGCGTCGCTTGGAGCCGTTGCCAGTCGCCCCCGTGCAAGTACATCATCATCACGGCGCCGACCCCGCACTGTTCTCCGTGCAGGCTCGGGCGGGCGGCGACCCGGTCGAGGGCGTGACTGAACAGATGCTCGCTGCCCGAGCACGGACGGGAGGAGCCGGCCACGCTCATCGCGATCCCGGCCACGATCATCGGACGGATCGCGATCCAGACCGACTCCTCGAGCCCGGGCTTGATCGAACCGGCGTGGTCGATGATCTCGCGCGCCGCGTACTCGCTCAGCGTCGCGGCCGTGCTCGAGAACTCCTCGTTCTTCAGCCGAACCGCGAGGTGCCAATCCAGCACGGCGGTCACGTTCGAGATGACGTCGGCGCAGCCCGAGGCCAGCAGGCGGAACGGCGCGCGCACGATGACCTCCGTGTCGGCGATGATGCCGATCGGCACCGCGGCCTCGATGCTGTTCGTCCGCTCGCTGCCGTGCAGCGAGGCGCGCGGGGAGGAGATCCCGTCATGGGCGGCGGAGGTCGGCAGGCTGACGAACGGGATGCGGAGACGATGGGCCACGACCTTCGTGATGTCGATCTTGCTCCCCCCGCCGGCGGCGACGAGGAAGCGGGCCCCCACGGCCCGGACGGCGGTCTCGACCCGCGCGACCTCGGCGTCGGTCGCCTCGTTCGCGATGATCACGGGGGCGGTGAACCCCTCCTTCGTCAGGAGGTCCGCGGCCCGGTTCCCCGCGAGCTCCGCCGTGCGCGGGCCGGTGATCACCGCCCCGGTGTCGAGGAAGTCGAACTGTCGACAGGCGGCCGCGAGCTCCTGGATGACCCCGTGGCCCGCGAGCACGACCCGGGGGAAGACCATCCCTCGGGCCTTTCCGAACGGCGAGTCGGCGGCGAGGATCGGACCGCGGGAGGTCGGGTCGTGGCTCGCCATCGCTCGGAAGGCCGAACGAGGGAGCGACCCTCTTTAGGGTATCGCGGAGCGGCGCCCGCCGGACCGGGCCCGAGCTACCGTCCGGGGACGTCGCCCCAGAGCACCTTGTGCTCTTGGAGCATCAGCCGGACGTCGAGCCGGTCCTTCAGGACCCAGTCGGCGAGTCGCCCCGCGTCCGTCCCCCAGACCGGCTGGAACAGGAGCGTCGCGGGGCCCCGGTACCTTCGGACGACGCGCCGCGCGTAGAGGTAATCCTTCCGGTCCCCGATGACGAACTTCACGACATCCCGCTCGCGGAGCTTGGGGAGGTTCGACCACCGGTTCTTCGCTTCCATCCTCGAGGACGGACACTTCACGTCCACGCTGAGCACGACCCGGGGCACCGCCAGGTACGGAGTCACGTCGAGCGACCCACCCGTCTCGATCACGGTCGTGACGCCGCGCTCGGCGAGACGCTCGACGAGCGCCACCGACTCGCGCTGGAGGAGCGGCTCCCCGCCGGTCAGACACACGTTCCGAGTCCCGTTCCGTGCCACCTCCCGGAGCAAGGAGTCGATCGACCGCTCCTTGCCCGGACCGAACGAATACGTCGTGTCGCACCAGCTGCATCGCAGGTTGCAGCGGGCCGCGCGGATGAACGTCGTTCGGACCCCTGTGAGCGGCCCTTCACCCTGGATCGAATGGAACACCTCGATGATCCGCATCCGGGGAGCCATCCCCCGGGACGGGTAAAGCGGCTTTCGGTCGGCGCACCGGCCGGGCCGGACGCAGGAGCCGCAACTCTTCAATAACCGACCCCGCTCGAAGCGCCGGATGGACCCCGAACGCGCGAAGCGCTGGCAGACGGCCTGGGCGCAGGCCGGCCTCTCCGTCGGTCGACGCGCGCCGGGGCGCGCGAAGTTCTACGCGCTCATCGCCTACCCGGGTGCGAGCGGGTTCCTGCACGTCGGGCACCTGCGCTCGTACGCCTACGCGGACGCCCTCCACCGGTACCACCGCGCGCTCGGGGAGTCCGTGCTCTTTCCGTTCGGCCTGCACGCGTCGGGACTTCCGGCCGTGACGTGGGCTCGAAAGATCCGTGCGCGCGACCCGATCGTGGTGCGCACGCTCGAAGACGCCGGCGTCCCGCCCGCGGTCTGGCCGGCGCTCGAGGAGCCCGAAGAGGCCGCACGATTCCTCGGCGACGAGTACCGCCGGCTCCTGCCGCAGCTCGGCGCGCTCGTCGACGATACGACCTACGTCACCACGATCGACGACGACTACCGCCGGTTCATCGGTTGGCAGATGCGCACGCTCGCCGCGGCGGGGGAGGTCGTGCAGGGGTCGTACTTCGCGTCGGTCTGCCCCGTCTGCGGCCCGGTCGCCGTGGACACGTCGGAGACCGACCTCGACAGCGGAGGCGATGCGGAGGTGGTGCGCTTCGTCCTCGTCCCGTTCGCGCTCGAGGACGGTCGGACCCTGCTCGCGGCCACCCTCCGGCCCGAGACCGTCTTCGGAGTCACCAACCTCTGGCTCGCCCCGGACGAGGAGCTCGCCGTCTGGCATCTCGGCAGCGCCGAATTTCTCGTGGCGAAGTCCGGCGCCGACCATCTCGTAGAGCAGCACGGAGGCCGCCTCGGGCACGCCGTCGCCGCATCGGAGCTCCTGGGTCGGTCGGTCCGGGTTCCCCTCGCCGACCGGTCGGTTCCGATCCTGTCGAGCGCGCTCGTCGACCCCGAGATCGGAACCGGCGTCGTGATGAGCGTGCCCGCCCACAGTCCGGCGGACGCCGCGGGACTGCGGGAGCTGCCCGCCGAGCAGCGCGCGGCCCTGGGCGCGCCGCCGGTACTGATCGAGATCTCGCGAGAGTCGGCGCTCACCGCGTCCGAGGAGGCCCTGGTGGACGGGGAAGGCACTCCCGCGGAGCGTGCCCTCGTGGCCACCGGTGTACGGTCCCTGGGCGACGTGAGGGCCCTGGAGGAGGCGACCGAGCGCCTCTACCGACTCGAGTTCGTCCGCGGCCGTCTCGTCGTCGGGCCGCTCGCCGGCCGGAGCGTGCGGGAGGCCCGCGAAGAGGTGGGGAAACGGCTTGCGGGTTCGGGCGGACCCGGGGAGCTGCAGGAGTTCTCGAAGCCGGTGATCTGTCGGAACGGGCACCGGGTCATCATCCGAAGAGTGCACGACCAGTGGTTCCTGCGGTACAGCGACCCGGAGTGGAAGGCCCGGACCCTGGCCGGCGTGGCGCGCCTCGCGACGTGGCCGCGGGAGTATGGTCGCGAGCTTCCCGGGATCGTCGAGTGGTTCGCGGACCGGCCCTGCGCGCGCAAGGGCCCGTGGCTCGGGACCCCGCTCCCCATGGACCCCGAGTGGGTCATCGAGCCGATCGCGGACTCCACGTTCTACATGGCCTACTACATCGTCCGCCGGTTCGTCCGCTCGGGCGCGCTCGCCCCGGTCCAGCTCACCGACGCGTTCTTCGATTACGTGTTCCGGGGCACCGGGCCGGGCGAACCGTCCGTGCCGCGCGCGCTCCTCGAGGAGGTCCGGCAGGAGTTCCTCTACTGGTACCCCCTCGACATCAACATGGGCGGACACGAGCACAAGAGCGTCCACTTCCCGGTCTTCCTCTACGCCCATGCGCGGCTCCTCCCTCCCGAACTCGCTCCCCGCTCGATCTACGTGAACGGCTGGATCACCGGCCCGTCGGGTGGGAAGCTGTCCAAAAAGGAGGTCACGCTCAAGGGGCTCATCCCGCCGATCCAGGGCGCGCTCGAGCGATGGGGTCCGGACGCGCTCCGCCTGTACTACGTCAGCGCCGCCTCCCCCTCGTCGGACATCGAGTGGAACTCGGGCCTCGTCGACGCCGCGCGGGAGCGGCTCGCCGAGATCGAACGATTGGTGCGGGAGAGCCGCGGCACCGGGAACGGGCCGCCGGAACTCGACGACTGGCTGCTGTCCCGGATGCACGGGATCGTCGCACGCGTGCGCGCCGGATTCGACGAGACCGACCTTCGCCCGGTGACCGAGGAAGTGTACTTCGGCATCCCCGCGCTCTTGCGTCGGTACTACGCGCGCGGCGGCGCGGCCGGCGACGCCACCGACCGGGTCGGGCGGGCGTGGACGATCCTCCTTTCGCCGATCACCCCGCACGTCGCCGAGGAGGTCGGCGAGGGGAGGTTCCCGACCCTCGTGGCCCAACTCCCGTTCCCCTCCGCCGACGAGTTCCGGCCCGCCCCCGACGCCGAGGCCCGGGAGGCGTACCTCGACCGCGTCGAGGAGGACCTGCGGGCCGTGCTCCGGCCGGCTCAGGAGCGGCACGAACCGACCCCGACCGAGGCGATCTTCTACCTCGCCGAGCCGTGGAAGGCGCTCGTCGAAGCGTGGATGCGGGAATCGATCTCGGCCGGCGAGACTCCGACCGTTCGCGCGGTGATGCAGCGCGCCGAGGGCCATCCGGAGCTCGCCGCCTTCCGTCGCGAGATCCCGCGGTACGTGGAACGGGTGGCGCCGCTCCTCCGCTCGGAGCGACCGGACCCCGGCCCTCCCGTCGATGAGGCGGCGACCCTGCGATCGGCCGAGGGGTACCTCTCGCGTCGCCTCGGCTTCGGCTCCCTTCGCGTCCTACGCGAGAGCGAGGCGGCCCACGACGACCCCCGAAACCGGCGGGAGCGGTCCCGTCCGGGCCGGCCGGCCTTCTACCTCATCCGCCCGTCGGACGCGGCGGCCTAGCGCGAACTCCGTCGTGCGGCGCGTCGCTTCGGGAAATTGAGGTACATCCGGGACGGCGTCGGATGCGCCGACACGCGCCGGTACTTGGCGCTCGATTTGGCCGAGTAACTGCGCGCGACCGCTCCCGAGATCTCGAAGTAGATCAGCTGACCGACCGGCATCCCGGCGTAGATGCGGACCGGGAGCTTCACGCTCATCTCGAGCGTCCAGTAGTTGCAGAACCCCTCGTCCCCCTTGCCCGCCGTCGAGTGGATGTCGATCCCGAGGCGGCCGACGCTCGACTTCCCCTCGAGGAACGGAACGTAGCCGTGGGTCTCCGTGTACTCCTCGGTCACTCCGAGATACAGCTGACCGGGCACGAGCACGTACCCGTCCTTGGGGATCCGGAACTCCCGCACGGGGTTCGCCGCGCGCGCATCGAGCGCGCCGTCGCGGTAGATCGCGAGGTACGGGCCGAGATGGACGTCGTAGGAGTTGGTGCCGAGACAGTCCGGGCGGAACGGACGGATCACGATCCGGCCGCGTCGCATCTCGTCGCGGATCTTCGTGTCCGAGAGGATCATGCCCGGCCGGCGGCGCCGAGCCGGCCCCCTTATTTAACGGGCGGCGCGGGCGAGGACGGTGCGTCGATCGCGATCGCCGCGTATCCGACGACGTCGCGCATCGGCTCGGCCTCACCCGAGTGACCCCAGCGGAGCAGTCGCGCGGTCAGTCGCTCCTCCTCGAGAGCGCAGAGGAGCGCCGTCGTGGGCGCGACCCCGCACATCGAGATCTCGTTCTCGACGACGGTGTCGTAGAGGCGGCGGGCGTCGCCCGCCAGGATCGCTTCGATCGCCATTCGGTCGAGTCGCTCGGCGGTCGCCGACGGTACGTAGTGCGAGAAATCGGTGGAGGCGAGGAGCAGCACGTCGCGGTCCTTCGTCGCCTCGTGCACGACCCGTCCGACGTCGCGCAGGAACTCGAAGCGGCCGAAGCGCACTTGGAGCGCGACGAACCGTGGCCGCGGCAGCACGTACTGCAGGAACGGCAGCTGCACCTCGATGGAGTGCTCGGCGGACTGGGCCTTCTCGTCGATCTCGAGGGGCGAGCGCGCGAGCGCGCGGACGAGTTCGTGGTCGACCTCCACCGGCCCGAGGGGCGTGAGCCAGGCCCGGTCCGAGAGCGCGGCCCCCCCGAGCCCGTGATGGTCCACGCCGAGCACGAGGACCGTCTCGGGGGCGCGCTCCGCCGCGACCCGTGCGTAGACGTGGGCCGCGATCGGACCGGAGTACGGATAGCCGGCGTGCGGGACCACGGCCGCCCGGAGCGACCGCTGCGACAGACGGTGGCGCGGAGGGAGCTCCCCCGGCCCGCGGCGATCCCGGAAGCACGACTCGACCTGGCGGGCGAGCTCGGCACCGGTGCCGGCGTAGAACTGTCCCGCCACCGCGGGCGGCCGGGGAGCGCTCGCCAACGGCACCTCACCGGGCGGAGAGCTCCGCGACGACGTTCCCCGCCTCGTCGTCGCCGAGCCGCTTGCGGCCGGTCGAGCGGAACGGGTTCGACTCCCCGTACCGGGGGATGAGGTGGAAGTGGAGGTGGAAGACGATCTGCCCGGCGGTCGCGCCCGCGTTGAGACCCACGTTGTAGTCGGGCGCGAGCCGCTCGGCGCGGCGGCACATCGTCTCGAGCGTGCGGAGGACGGCGGCGAGCTCCTCGGGAGCGTAATCCGTGAGCCGCGCCCCGTGCCGCTTGGGGATGACGAGGGTGTGCCCGCGCGTGAGCGGGAAAAGGTCGAGAAACGCGACGGTCTGCTCGTCCTCGTAGACCTTGTAGGCCGGCGCCCGACCGGCCACGATGTCGCAGAAGATGCACTTCTCGGCGGGGGCGGGGCCCGGGGTCATTTTTTCCCCGACCGCCCCACCGAATAAAGGGGTGCGGTAGTGGCGCAGGGGTGAGTCGCCCTCATTAGGAGTGCGTGGTCTTCCCGGGGTAATGCGCTCCACTGTCGCGGCGCTCGCGATGGTGGCCGCGGCGCTCGTCGTAGGGTCTTCCCTCGTTGCGGGCGGGGCCGCGGCCGCCCCCGCGGCCCGGGGACTGCCCCCGGTCGGGCTGGTGACCGACGCGGTACCGCTCCCGGTCGGTGCGGTCGCGGATCCGGTCCCTTCGGCGACCGAGCTCGAGATCTCGCTCACGCTCGCGTATCCCGACCCCGGCGGGCTGGAGTGGTACCTTTCCCAGGTCGAGAACCCGTCCTCGGTCCTCTATCGCGCGTACCTCACCCATTCCGAGTTCGAATCGACGTTCGCCCCGTCCTCCGACGCCGTGGGCACGGTCGTGCGGACCCTCGAAGGCGCGGGCGCGAGCGGAGTCACGGTCGCGCCGGACCGGCTCTCGGTCGTCGCGCGCCTATCCGCCGCGGGGGTCGATTCCCTCTTCGGGGTCCGCCTCGTCTACTACGCCACCGAGGACGGCGCCCGTCTGTACACGGCGCTCGGTCGGGTGACGATCCCGTCGCCGCTCGACGGGCTCGTCGCCGGGGTCTCGGGGCTCTCGAATTCCGCGGACCTGCGGCTCTCCCTCGACCTCGACGTCGGGGCCCTCACGAAGGTCGTGCCGCGTTCCGCGGGCGACGAGTTCTCCTACAACAATTCGACGGCGACCCAGTGGTTCGTCGGCTCGGACTTCACGCAGGCATTCCACGCGGACCAGCTGTTCCCCGGTAACGGCAGCATGATCAATCCGATCAACGCGACGTACCCCACCGACGTCGCGATCGCCACGCTGCTCGCGAGCGGCTACAACCAGACCACGGGCAACAACACCCCGCCCTGGGACCCGGTCGTCGTGCGGACGTACCTCAACGACACGCTGCTCAACTCGAGTTCGCTCGACCGCTGGCCGATCTCGAACCTCACGGGCGTCCCGGTGAACATCTCGGGGGTGACGCCCCCGCTGCCGGGCTCCTTCGGCGACGTGAACGATAGCTCGCTCGACGAGTTCGAGAACTCGCTCGACCTCGAAATGGCCGGGAGCCTTGCCCCCGGGGCGCCGCTCTACAACTTCTACTTCGCCGGCAGTCTCCTCACGAGCGCCGTCAGCGACGCGGACGTCGCGTCGTTCTTCGACCAGGACCTCGCGGCGGCGCTCTCCTACAACTACTCGCCCGCGCACCTCGGGGTCGTCTCGGCCTCCTTCGGGATCACCGACCTCAACGACTCGACGTGGAACGAGGAGCTCGAGGAGGCCGCCGTCACCGGCGTCACGGTCGTCGCGGCGAGCGGAGATCAGGGGAACGCCCCGAACAGTCTCACGGGCCGCGACAACGGCCAGTGGCTCGTCTGGCCGGCGTCGGTCGCGTTCAACACCTCCGGCGTGCTGTCGGTCGGCGGCACCTCCTTCGAACTGTCCGGCACGCCGGTCGGCTGGGTGAACGCGACCTCGGTCTCCGTCGGCTACGACCCTTCGATCGGCAACCTCACGGACGTGAGCGCCTGGTGGAACACGCTCGGTGGGAAGGGCGATTACACGGGGACCGAGGGAGGGGTGAGCGTCGTCTATCCCGAACCGAGCTGGCAGTTCGGCTCCGCCGCCCAGCCGAACATCGTCAACGCCACGATCAAGCAAGGAGCCGGAGCGCTCGGGCGCGCCGGGCCGGACGTCGCCTTCCCCGGCAACTCCACGATCGCCTTCGTGGAGGCGGACCAGTTCGGGAACATCTACGCGAGCCTCCTCCAGGGGACGAGCATCGCCTCCCCCGCGTTCGCCGGCCTCCTCGCGGACGTGATCGCCGCGGCGAACCATCGGTTCGGCTTCGTAGCCCCCGAGCTCTACCGCATCGCGAGCTACTTCGCGGCCCACCCGGGCGGGACGAACCCGTTCTACGACGTGACGAACGGCTCGAACTACGTCTTCTCGGCCGTCCCGGGCTGGGACGCCACCACCGGTTGGGGGATGCCGATCGGGCCGCTCCTCTACGCGGCGGACGCGACGCCGGCGATCCGCAACTACGTCTACACCGGTCCCACACCGGGCCTCCCGACGAGCGCCCCGCCGCCCGCGGTGCCCTGGACCGAGATCTACATCATCTTCGGAGTGGGCGCGGTTGTGGCGATCGCGCTCGTCGTGATCATGGCCCGTCCCCAGCGCGGCGGAGGGCCGCCCCCTCCGCCGCCCCCGTACGCGGCCATGCCGCCTCCGCCGCCGGGCGCCTTCCCGACCGCGACGTACAACGGCCCGACGTTCCTCTGTCCGTACTGCGGGGCGATCCGACCGGCCGAGCCGGTGCGCTGTCCGCGCTGCGGCGCGCTCTGACGCTCAGCCGGCCGCGGGCGGCTCGACCGCGGGGGTCGGGGCGGCTTCGGCCGGCGCCGGCCCGGGAGGCTCGGGCGCGTCGACCGCGGCGGCGGCGGGCGTGGCTCCCGAGGGGGGCGGGACGCCGAGCTTCTGCTCGAGGTACCGTCGGATCTCCTCGGGCTTCGTCGACCCGATGCCGAAGTACTCCGCGAACCGCCGGGTCGTCGTGAGCTCGAGCGTGGCCCCCTTCGGCTCGGTGCGGACGAGCCCGACCGTGCGCAGGTGCTGGACCTCCTCGTAGGCGACGTCGCCGATCATGCGGACGAGATGGCTTTGGAGGAGCGGCTGATGGTACGCGACGAGCGTGAGCGCTTTCACCGTGCGCGGGGCGAGCTCCACCGGCGTCACCGAGTGGACCGTCGGCACGTAGCGCTCTTCGAGCTGGAGCGCGTACCGGTCGCCGACCCGTCGGACCTCGAGCGCCGATTGGCGGTTGCCGTACGTCTTCTCGAGCGTGCGCACCGCGCTCTGGACCGGCCGGTAGTCGGTCTGGCCGAGCGCGTCGGAGATCTCCTTCACGCTGAGCGGCTTACCGGCGGCGAACAGGACGGCCTCGACCTGGAAGACCAGGTCATCGAGTTTCGACGGCATGCTTACGGTTCCTCCGCGACGACCTGCCGCTCGTCCGCGAGCCGGACGATCAGGACCGGGCTCGTCCCGAGCGACTCCTGACGGAGGTCGATCGAGCGCTCGCGGGCGAGGAACAGGGCGGCGAGGAAGAGGGCGACCAACCGGTCGCGGCCGCTGAGCGGGTTCCAGAGGTCGAGGAGGGGGAACGGCTCGCCGATCGCGTGGCGGCGGGCCGCCTGCCACGTGTCCGCGAGGTCGTGCTCGGGAAGGTCTCCGTGGACGAGGACCTCGGGCGGAGCCCGCTGCTCCTCGCGCAGGCGTTCGCGCAGCTCCTGGATCCGGACGGCGCGGCGGGCGTCCGCCTCCGCCTCCCCGAACGCCTTGACGAGCTCGAGGAGCGAGACCGGCCGCGTCTCGGGGTGCCGGACCATCTCGAGGAGCGGGGGCCCTTCGACCGAGTCGAGCACGGCGGAGGTGACGTCGACCGCTTCGGGCGTTTCCAGGAGCGGAAGGTAGCCGTCGTCGAGCGGCGGGGCCTCGAGTTCGCCTCCCGCCGGCGCGGCCGCCGCCGGTTCCTGCCGGGCCTTGAGGAGCTCCTCGGACTGGAGGTAGAGGATGCTCCAGGCCATGTAGACGAGCCGGCCGGCGATCGCGAAGTTGACGGCGCCGTCCGACTGGACCCGTTCGAGGTACGACTGCGTGAACTTGACGAGGTCGATCTCCCACGGGTCGAACTCCTCCTCCATCACGAGCTCGAAGAGGAGCGCCATCGCCTTCTGGAACGGGTCGGGGATGACGAGGTGGACCCCTTCCTTGAGCTCCTCCACGAGGGTGAGGTACCGCTCGAGCAGGGCCGAGGTGTCCTCCGTCTCCCCGAGCAGCGAGCGATGGAAGACGAGATACTGGAGCACCTTCTCGGCCGCTTCACGCGGCACCGCGTTCGCGGCGGAGATCGCGACGACCTCGCTCTCGGGCGTCGTCATCGCGCCTCCAGCGCCGGGGGAGCCGGCTCGGGCGCCCGGGCGCCTTCCCGGGACTCGACGTCGTGGATGTCGTCGAGGTGGATCCCGATGACACGGGAGCAGCCGTCCCCGTGCATCGTGACGCCGTAGAGGTGACTCGCGAACTTGAGGGTGACTTTGCGCAGTGAGATCACGATGAA
>JASHVA010000049.1 GCA_030039715.1 Thermoplasmata archaeon
ACGACAATGGCAGGCCGCGGACAAGATCGTCTACTCTCGCTCGATGCAATCCCCCTCGAGCAGAAGGACTCGGATTGAGCGGGAGTTCAAGCCGGCGGCCATCCGTCGCCTCAAGCGCGAAACCCGCGGGGACCTCAGCGTCGCCGGCGCGGAGTTGGCCGGGCAGGCGATTCGGGCGGGACTTGTTGACGAGCTCCACATTCTCGTCGCACCGGTCGTGGTGGGCGGCGGCAAGCCCTGGCTACCGCCGGACGTTAAGGTAGGTCTCGAGTTGGTCGGCACTCGAACGTTTGGTCGGGGTCACGTGTTGCTGAGTTACAAGGTTCGAGACTCGAAGACGAGTCAACCTCGGAACTCCTCGCGCCCCAAGCGGCGAGGTGCAAGGTAGCTTGCACCAAGTTCTTTCCTAGAGATCTGAAGGCTCGCCTTCACCATGGCTCGGGATTCGGGAGGTCCTCCGGTAACCCCCAGCGAGCTCCTGTCGCTCTACGACCGGGAGATGCGCCGCGCTCCTCCCGCTGATCCCTGGACTCGCGTCGAAACGCTGCCGCACGTCGCGCGAATGATCGGGCCGCCGAACTGTATCGTCTGGTCCGAACTCGACTCGGATAGCGCCGACCAAGTCATCGCGGGCCCGCGGGCCGACTTCGCGGCCATGAAGGCCGATGTCGAGTGGAAGGTGTACAGTCATGATCTTCCTCACGATCTCTCCGAACGACTGCGGGCGGCGGGCTTCGCTCCGGACCCTCCCGAGACCTTGATGGTGTGGGATCTGGCTCGTCCCTTCCCAGACCGCCCAGCACCGTCGAACGTCGATATACGGCAGGAGTTGGACGGCCCCTCCTTGCGAGAGGCCGTCGGGGTGAGCGAGGAGGCGTTCGGAAAGGGAGAAGGCTGGATCCGGGGCGACTGGGAATCCCGTCTCGTGGATCCGAGCTTCGCCGTTTACGTCGCCTATCGCGACGGCTCACCCGTCGCCTCGGGACGCCTAGAGATGCCTGAAGGACGGTCGTTTGCCAGTCTGTGGGGGGGCGGGACCGACCCGAGGCACCGGGGGCTAGGCATCTACAGAGAGCTCGTGGCCAAGCGGGGGGAGCTGGCGAAGGCCCGCGGCTATCGGTTTCTCACAGTCGATGCCCGGGAGTCCAGTCGCCCGATTCTCGAGCGGGCGGGATTCGTCCCGTTGGACTCGATCCGGGGATGGGTCTGGCGATTTTCTGACACCGAACGTATTACGCCGTGAGCATGTCGCCATTCCCGGAGCAGAAATGGCGACCTACGCGCTCTTTGAGATTGATTGGCACGATCAGGGCAAGGCGGCTGAGTATCGGGAGAAGTTCGGTTCGGCTCTCGACAAGTACGGCGGAAAGACCCTGTGCGCGGGACCGCCCCAGGTGATCGAGGGATCCTGGAACCCCGCGAGAGTTGTTATCCTGGAGTTTCCGACTACCGACGCGTTCCGTCAGTGGTACGCGTCCCCGGAGTACGCTCCGGTGCTCAAGCTCCGGCAGGAAGGGGCGACGACGAAGACCGTGATCGTCGTCGAAGGGCCAAAGCGGTAGTCGACTGCTGCCGGGCCGGGTCGGTGCAATAGTACATTGCAGCTCGAAGTCCCCCGCGAGCCACATCGCCACTATCGATTTCTCGCTCAGAGGGTGACCGCCGGGTGAGCGACTCACTTCGAGCTCGCTCTCGCCGGACTCTGTGCGACCGACTGAATCCAGCGACTTTCGTCCCGCTGGTAGCGACGGAAGAACCACAGTAGGAACGGACCGGGGTCCGAGCGGACACTGGACCTCTCCAGCGCGTGGTAGTATCCGGACCGCTTGCCGTATCGAATGTTGAGCATCGGATACCCCTGCTCGTGCAGCAGCATGTTCATCGCGACGCGACCCACCCGCCCGTTTCCATCCCCGAACGGATGGATGTTCTCGAAACGCAAGTGGAACTCGGCCGCGCGCTCCACGGGTTGAAGCTTCTTCGCGTGGCGCTGGGTCCAGCGCAAGAGCTCGACCAGAATCGGGCGGACTTCGAGGGGCGGTGGAGGGATGTGCTTGCTTCGGCCGATCCGAACTTCAAAGTCTCGAACTCTCCCGGCGTACTGAGGTTTTGTCGCTGCGAAAATTGCCTTGTGCCACCGCAACAAGTTGGGCAGATCGACCCGCTCAGGGCGCGCGAGGAGCCGTCGCATCAGCGCGGCATGGAGCTCGGCTTCTCGGATATCGCGCATGGGCTTCGCCCCCGGACTTATCCCGTGCTCGAGAAGGTCTGCCGTTTCCCGGAACGTCAGGGTGGAACCCTCGATCCGATTCGTGTCGTACGTGAATTCGATGATGAACTGCTCACGCTCCTTCTCTACGGCCTCCGGGGGCAAGGTTTGGAGGTGGGCTTGGTACCCTTCGCGGAGAGAGCGGAACGACCGAAACCAAGTGGCCTCCCAGACCTCACGCTCTAGAGCGCGGAGGCGGAGGTCGGGATGGTCCGGGGGTTCCGTGCCGAGGTAGACCTCCTTGCGACGGACGGCGCCTTCCCACCGATACGTCTGGACCAAGTAGTAGTACCGCTTTTTCCCTCGAGAGGTGACACGAAGCGTCGCCATTTGTACCTCTACATATCATCAAAATATTATATTTTTGCTAAAGTGTAGAGATACACCATCGATCTAGTCACCGCCCTTGCCGCCGGGCGTGAGCAAAGATCCAAACCGCGGACGTCCCGCGGGTCCGGCCAAGCGGCGATGGCTCAGGGTGTCGTTGTCGCCGGACTGGGCTTCCGGCCCCAGGCCTGAACGACGAGGAACGAGACCATCCAAGTCTCGGGAAGGTAAATCGCCCTCTCCACGTCCGCGATCGCCTGTTCCAGTTCCGAATCGCTCATCAGTCGATTTTCGAGGATCCGTCGTCGTAGGGAGGTCGCAAACTGGACGGTGGAGCGCATGAATGGCTGCCCGTCATGCAGCGAGATCGCGCCGACGCGGGTCCGGACTTGGCTGAGGCCGGCTCCGCGAAGCAGGGCGAACAGCCCTCGGCCCGCGTCGAAATTGCCACCTCCCAGAAGGAAGCACTGTCGGATCACCTCTTTGAGTCTCACGAAGCCGGGCGACTCCGGGTAGCAACTCCACGCACTCGAGTCGGGTTCCTCGGTGATCACGACTCCTCCGGGTTTCGTCACCCGAATCATCTCGGGCAGGAGATCGTGGGCGTGCCCGACGGGTGCGAGGAGAAACCGGGCGTGCACCAGGTCGAACGAATTCGCCTCGAACCCGGTGTGAAACGCGTCTCCCTGAACGACGGTAACGTTGGCGAGACCCAGTTTTCGCACGTAGTCGGTCGCCGCCGAGACCTCCGCCTGGTCGAGATCAAGGCCCATCACCCGTCCTTTGGGTCCGACCCGCGTGGACAGCGGCTGGAGCAGTCCTATCGGTCCGCACGCGAGGTCCAGGGCGCTCCCCCCGGCCGATACACCGATCTCATCGAGCAGCGCCTCTGCGTGCGGTCCTAGTGCTAGGGATTGAATCCGGAGGCGCTCGACTTCGGGGGAGCCGCCGTCGAGAACGTACCGTTGCTCGATGGGCGTGCTCACGGGGGACCAACGGCCCTTCGCTACATATCTTTGAGACTCGCTGCGCCCGCCGCATAGATGCGCCGGCCGCTACGTCATGCCCTAAACCTCGGCGACGCGCCTTCGCGCAGGGGCGCCCCACCCCTCGCCACGCCAGCGGACCATCGTTGGATGCGTCTCCCTCGCCGACTGTTCGATTAATTACCGATCCGGCATCCTGACGTGCAGAGGGAAAAATCCGATGCCCGTCCGTTTTCAGATCGTGATTGATTGCCACGACGCTCGCCGGTTGGTCCAGTTTTGGAGTTCGGCGCTCCACTACCGACCTGAACCGCCTCCCCCGGGGTTCGCCGGATGGCAGGACTACTGGAGGAGCATGGGGGTTCCGGAAGAGGAGATCAAGGGAGTGACTACCCCGGAGTCGATCGACGACCCGAAGGGCGAGGGGCCGCGAATCTGGTTCCACGAACTCCCCGACGTGAAGAGCAGCAAGAACCGAATCCACTTCGACCTCCGGGCGAGCGGACGGCGCGAACTCCCGCTGGCGACCCGGAAGGAGCAGGTCGAGGCCGAGGCGGCCCGACTCGTCGCGCTCGGGGCGACCCGGCTCGAGACGCTCTGGGAGGAGGGAGTGGATCACTACGCGGTCGCTATGGCCGACCCGGAAGGCAACGAGTTTGACATCAACTGAGGCGCTAGAGGCAGCGCGCTCGATCCCGCGCTGCACGGGCGGGTGCCTGCTGTAACCACCATTGCACAGATCCATGACCCGGCGGAGGACTCACTGCGTCGACACCCCTGACCCC
>JASHVA010000050.1 GCA_030039715.1 Thermoplasmata archaeon
ACCAGATGGCTCGTCTTCTCGGCGAGCTTCGGGAGGATCCGCTGGATGATCGCGAACTTGTCGGTCGCGAACCGCCGGCGGCTCATGCGGGAGATGTGCGCGCGGAGGTGGCGCGCCGCGGCCTGCAGCGTCAGCGTGAGCTCCTTGTCGATCTCGGGGTCCTCGGCGATCGCCTCCTTCGCCTCGCTCGTGTAGGGGATCTTGGTCGAGGCGACGTGCACGAGCACGACCGCCGGGCCGGAGGGGATGCCCGAGCCGCCCTTCTGGTCGAGGCCGTAGCGCCGCCAGTCCATCGAGGCGATCGCGTTCGTGATCGCGCACGCGCCCTGCTGAAAGAGGAGCGGCACGCGGTTCGCGAACCGGAGGATCTGGACCGGCTGGTCCGGCGGAAGCCCTCCGCCGTAGACGAGCCCGACCTCGACCATGAACGGGAAGCCGCCGCGCACCCTGGGAGGTCGGCTGACTGGGGGCGCGTAGAACTCCGGCCGGAGTTCGCCCAGGACGTTGCGAAGGCCCCGCTTGATCAGGGTGGCACCGATCGGGGAGAGGCACTCCGGCGACGGGGCGACCAGCGGGGCGTCGTGCAGAGCGGCGAGGAGGCGCTCCTGCTCCTCCCCCTGGATCGAGGCCGGGGGCCGGGTCGGTCGAAGTGCCGACTTCTCGAAGATCTCGCGGGCGCTGCGTGGCGAGACACCGGCGAGGTCCTTCGAGAGGAACTCCGCGAGGTTCGGACGGCGCGTCGCCTTGAGGAGGTAGCCCAGTTCGCCGAGCTCGAGACCGTACGGGTGCGGCAGCGTCTCCTTGGCGAGCGGGGGAAGCTCCTGCGCCGCACGCTCGAAGGTGACGCGCGTCCCGTCGGGTTCGACGAGCACGATGCGGGCGTGGGGATTGACGATAGCGGTGCCGCGCAGGTACTCGTACGGCGATTGGCGTCCGCGGACGTACCTCGCCTTGAGAACGAGCTCGACGCGCGTGCCGTGGGGCCGGTCCCAAAGGGAGAGGTCCTCGGCAACGACCTTCGGCTGGTTCTTCTGCGTGTCGATGACGAGGTCGAGGACATGGGCGGCCTCGTCCTCCTCGACCTTCGACGTGATGTGCGCGGGACGCGCCGTCGTGAGGTTGGCGTAGAGCACGGCCGCCGAGATCCCGATCCCCTGCTGGCCCCGCGCTTGCCGGTTCGAGTGGAATCGGGAGCCGTAGAGCAGACGCGCGAAGACGTTCGGGATCTCCTTGCGCAGGATTCCGGGGCCGTTGTCGGTCACGGCGACGCGCAGCCGGTCCTCGGACTCCTTCGAGATCTCGACGAGGACCTCGGGGAGCGTCCCGACCTCCTCGGAGATGTCGAGACTGTTGTCGACGGCCTCCTTCACCGTGGTCAGGAGCGAGCGCTGCGGGTTGTCGAAGCCGAGGATCTGCCGGTTGCGTTCGAAGAACTCGGCGACGGAGATCTCCCGCTGCTTCGCCGCCAGTTGCTGGGCGACCGTCGGAGGCGGAGTCACCGCCGAACGGGGGCACGGCCCCACCTATAAGGCCCGCGTTCCAATCGGCCGATGAGAGCTCGACCGGACGGCCCTGGGCCGACGCGCTTATTCCGTCCGGGCCTCCTGACGGCGGCGTGACCGCCGCCTCCCGGGAGCACTGGAACCGGTGGCTGGCGTCGTGGGACCGCCAGCAGGAGGCGTTCAACCCGACGCGGGAGGCCCGGTTCACCGCGATGATGGACGTCCTCGAGTCGAAGGTCGGCCGCCGGTTCACCGTCCTCGACCTCGGGGCCGGACCGGGATCGTTCAGCGCGCGGATCCTTCGCCGGTTCCCGGCCGCCCGGTCGTTCGCGCTCGACTACGACCCGGTGGTCCGGACCGTCGGCCAGGGCGCCCTCGGGACGTTCGGCGGACGCCTCCGCTGGGTCGACGCGAAGCTCGGGGCCCCCGGCTGGACGGCGGTCCTCCCACGCCGGAAGTTCGACGCGGCCGTCAGCACGACCGCGCTCCACTGGTTGACCCCGGTCCAGCTCTCCCGACTCTACTGGGACCTGGGGCGCCTGCTCCGACCGGGCGGGGTCTTTCTGAACGGTGACTACCTTCCGTGGGACCGCGCGGACCGGGACCTCGCGGGCCTCGGACGGGCGACCGCCCGGCTCTACCTCCGGCGGCACGGCATCCGGCCGCACGCCGAGTGGGCCGGCTGGAAGGAGTGGTGGGCCGGGGCGCGCCGGGACCCGGCGCTCCGCGCGGCGTTCGCGGAGCACGACCGACGCGCCGCGGGCCATCCCAAGGACCGGGAGGTCACGCTGGCCCAGCACGTTCGCCGCCTTCGAGCGGGGGGGTTCCGCACGACGGCCGTCGTCTGGCAGGTCTTCGAGAACCGAGTGCTCTACGCCGTTCGGTGACACCGGTCAGACGGCGGGGCGGCCCGGCCGCGCGGCGACGTCGCGCAGGACCGGCCGGAACGGGCGCCAGCGCGCGGCCTCGGCCGGGTCGATCACGACCTCGAGGAGCGCCTCCTCGGGGGCGAGGTCGGGGGCGGGGACCGCCCGGGCGGCGATCGGCTCGCCGCGGGCGTCCCAGGCGCCGGAGCCCCCGCCGAAGACGATCCCGTCCTCGACCCCGACCCGGTTGACGAAGACGACGGGGAACCCGTTCTCGATCGCTCGCGCGGGTAGGAGACGGGCGAAGAGGGGGCCGCTTGTGGTCGGCGAGGCGGAGACGACGACGAGCAGCTCGGCGCCGCCGAGCGCGAGAGTGCGGGAGACCTCGGGAAAGAAGGCGTCGTAGCAGATCTCGAGCCCGACCGAGCGCGCGGCGATCGGCACGGGCTCGCTCTCGTCGGCCGCGGTGAAGTGCGCCCCCTCCTCGAACGGGCCGAACGTCGGAAGGTACCGCTTCACCTGGGCGTGGACCTCCCCGTCGGGTCGGACGGCGATCACGGCGTTGTGGACCTCGCCGGGCCGGTCGGAGGCGGCGAGGGGGGCCCCGACGACGATCGTCGCCCGGGACTCCCGGGCGAGCGCCCGGAGCCGGGCGGTCGGGGCGTCCCCCTCCCGGAGCGCGAGGCGGTGGACGCGGTCGCCGATGCGATACCCCGAGAGGAAGAGCTCCGGGAAGATCGCGAGGTCGCTCGGCACCGCCTCGGTCGCGGCCCGGATCCGTTCGAGGTTCGCCGCGACGTCGCCCGGTCGCGGTGCGAGCTGCGCGAGCAGGAGTCGCATCAGTAGAAGTATCGGCGCACCGAGATAAGATAGACGAAGAGGACGACGAAGACGAGGAAGAGGATCGTGATCGAGTCGGTGAAGAACAGATACGCGGTCGTCGCGAAGACGAGGACGATCGTCGTCCAGAGCGCCCAGGTCTCCTGGTTCCAGAGCGCCGTGGCGATCCCGATGAGGGCCGCCCCGAGGATCGCGACGATCGCCGCGCCCCAGACGTCGAGGTTGGGCAGGAGCTCGAACGACGAGGGGACGAAGTTCCCGAGGTAGCTCGAGAGCAGGAAGAAGACCCCCGCGAGCAGGAGGACGAGGGCGAAGAGCGCGATGAGGACCGA
>JASHVA010000051.1 GCA_030039715.1 Thermoplasmata archaeon
ACGTAGCTCAGCCGCGGATAGAAGAGCCGCTGCTTCCGACGGAACTGGCGGAGATGGCAGAGCTCGTGGACGAGGTCGAGGTAGATGTTCCGGAGCTCTCCGGTCCGGAGGTAGTTCGAGCTGATGATGAGGTGGCCGTCGACGTCGCTCGTGCTCATGTAGCCGAACCGCGCCGAGAAGAACTCGACGCGGAGCGAGCGCAGCACGCGCCCGGTCGCCGTCCCGAACAGCTTCCGCACGGTCGGGACGTCGGCAAATCCCCGGAAGAACCGCTCGAAGGGATAGAGTCGGGTGGGCACGTCCCGAACGATCTCGACGCCGAACTCACGGCCGACCCTCGGAGGTTTCGCGGGCACGCGGGTCCGACCCAACGGGAAGGGAAAACACCTTCCCGAGCGCGGAGCCGCCCGGGCGCTAGCTGAGTACGATGTTCAACGTGCCGGTGAACGGGGAGCCGGGCGACGTGATCGTGATGTCCATCGAGACCGTCTCGTTCCCGGGGATCGTGAGCGGCACCTGCACGTCGGAGAGGACGAACCCCGTGGTGTTCGTGGTCGCGCTCTCGATGGTGCACGACGTGGAGTTGAAGTTCGGCATCCCGAAGTCGAGGGTCTGCGTCGCGCTGGTCGAGCTGTTGTACCCGTAGTAGCCGATCGGGTTCGTGTTCAACCCGCAGACGTTGTCGGGCGCCCAGATGTTGATCGCCTGGACCTGGATCGCGGGGGCCGGGAAGAGGAGGTAGGCGACGGCGACCACCGCGACGATGAGGATCACGACCACGAGGATGACGACGAGGACGAGGCGGGCGCGGCTACGGGGGCGCTGGGCAGGGGGTGGAGGCGCGTATCCCGCGCCCGACGGCATGGGAGGGAACTGCGGCGGAGCATTGGCCGGACCGGCGGAGGGAAGCGGGGCCGAGCCGGACGTGATCGACGCACCGCAGAACGAGCAGAAGCTGGCGCCCGGCGTCAGCGGCGCGCCGCAATTGGGGCAACGGCCGGCCTGCACGGCCCTGCGCTACCGGCGGTACTATTTCTCTCTAGGTCTCCTTCCAATCGGGGGCCGGCGGGGGCGACGAGACCCCCGGGGGGACCGACGGGGGCGGTGAGCCCCCCGCGGGGGGTGCCGTCGACCCCGGCGGAGGGGTCCAGTTCGCGACGCCCGATGCCGGAGCGGCCTTCGAGCGCCCGCGGATCAGTAGCAGCACGACCGCGACGGCCAGGACGATCACGAGGGCGATCAGGAGCCAATCCAAGCCCGAGAGCGCCGAGCTGCTCGACGCGTTCGCCGTGTAGACGACCGTGATGCTCGCGCCCGGCCCCGCGACCGCCTGCGAGCCGGTCCGCGGAGTGACCGAGTAGCCCGAGACGTTCCCGATCGAGAAGTCGTACGTACCGTTCGGCACGGTGAACGCGATCGTCGTTCCGGTCGAGGTCTCCGGCTGGCCGTCAAACGTCGCGCTCCAGGAGGTGCCGGCCGCGAGCCCGGATTGGGCGAACGTGACCGTGTAGGTCACCGCGCGGAAGGTGAGCGGTACGTCGACCGCGGCGCCCGCTACGTCGACCGAGCCGTTCGTCGGGGTGACCACGTACCCCGGGGGCGGCGTGACTTGCCACGGGTACGCCGTGCCGTTGGGGACCTCGAACGTGAGACGGGGACCTACGGTGGACTCGGTCTGGCCGTCGAACGTCACCGACCACGCGAAGCCGGTGGGGAGGCTCGACTGGGTGAACGTCACGGTGTAGTTGATCGGGGTGAAGGCGATGTCGACCACCACGGCCGACCCGACGAAGTGGACGGTCCCCGCCGTGATCGACGCGTTCCAGCCGGCCGGGGCGTGGATCGCGTAGCTGTAGTTCTGCCAGCCCGCGGTGCCGAGGAAGTAGTCGACCACGGGGTCGGACGTGTTGAAGAGCTGGTAGTTCCAGAACTGGACGCCCCAGATCGCGCCCGAAGGCAGACCCTCCGCGACGAACTCGACGGTCAGATTGTTGAGGTCGAGCGCGCGCGCGAGCGGGTAGTGGTCGACGTAGTCGCCCGGGAGGCTGATGTTCATCGGAGTATCGACGATCCCGTCGGGACCGGGCAAGTTCTGTCCGGGTCCCGAGAACTCGTCCGGCCCGGTGTGGTTGCTCCAGTAGTTGCCGCCGCCGGGGTAGCCCTCGTCGAACGCCACCGCGTTGGGCGTCCCGCCCGAGTAGTAAAAGACCCAGCCGCCCCCGTCGATGAAGTTGTTCCAGGTCACGACCGACGCGGTGGTGCTGGACGCGTAGATCTCGAAGTCGTCGGTGTCCGCGTAGAACCAGTTTCCGCTGACGTTCGTCCCGGAGCTCTCGATCATGTAGAAGCCGTACAGCGAGTCGGAGACGTTGCTCTCGAGCAAGCTCGCCTCCTCGGCTCCGACCAGATCAACGCCGCCGCTGGTCGCTCCCGTCACGTTGTCGCCGTAACAGTAGGTGCCGATGGTCGCGAGTAGGTAGATCCCCGTGGGGGAGTTCGTGATCACGTTGTCCACGATCGCGGAATCGGTGTCGATCACCAGCGTGATGCCGATGGAGCCGAGGGCGCGCAGGGTCGAGCCGTAGATGTCCCCGTTGGACGAGTACGCCGACATGAAGGCCTGCGTCGCGTCGGTCACGTTGAGGTACCCGACCTGGTACTCCGAGCCGTAGTCGACTTCCGCGGCGGTCAGGTTCACGTCGTACGCCGAGTCGTGGAGCAGGAACGGCGATTCGTCCTCCACCAGCAGAAAGCTCGAGTTGTCGTACGATGCGTTCACGTCGTACGCCTCGAAGTCGGCGGTCCCCAACACGTAGAGACCGACATCGTCGCCCCCGAGGTAGTCCGACCAGAGCTCGCCGTTCGTCGTCGTCTTCACGAAGGATCCGTTCCCGTCCGAGGCACGAGTATCGTTGAACGACGAGTACTCGCTCGTTACGAAGTCGCTGTCGGCGACCTCCAGCCCGTTCCACCCGTCGTGGTCTCCCACATCGTACCAGGACTGGGAGTCCGTCTGATTTCCGAGGAAGAAGCCGTCGAAACCCGCGAAGTTCGCGGTATCGTACGAGACCTGGTTGTAGTTGCCGTGGTTCACGAAGGCACCGTCGACCGCGGCCCCCGAGAAATTGTCGTCGAGGAGGTAGGTGTAGCTCGAGTAGCTGACGTAGGACCCCGTGTCCAGCGCGCCAGCGAAGTTTGAGTACTCCACGTAGACGTAGTCGCTGAACAGCTCGTAGAGCCCGAACTCCGAACCGACGGACCAATCGTAGTCGGCGAAGGCGGCGCTCGCGTACTCGATCTCGATCCCCTGGTCGAGGGACCCGTTGAAGTTGTCGTAATAGAAGTCGGCGTCACTCCCGAAGTAGACCCCGGCACCGTAGGCGTCACCCACCCCGATATCGTACCCCACTTCGAGCTCCGAGGCATCGATTCCGGCGTACCCCACGCGGTCAGAGTCCGCCGTGTCGCCCACGAACCGGATCGCGGTCGAGTCGTTCGCCACGAAACCGTAGTCCGTGCTGTCCGCCACGTCGTCGGAGACGTAGTTGGCCGTCCCGTCGATGACTTCGAAGCCCGCGCCGGAGGCGGCCGCGCTGGACTCGGTCACCGAGACGTCCGTCGAGTTGAGCACTTCGAATCCGCGATCGGCGCCCGAGACCGCGAGGTCCGAGACCGAGACGTTCTCGGTCGTGTTCACCTGGAATGCGAAACCGAGGCTGGCAGTGGAGGTGATGGTGTAGCCGTCGCCGCTGAACGAGCTGTTGGCGAACTCGTCCACGATCGCGCCCGAAACGTCCGCGTTGAGGCTGTAGGCGCCGTCGACATTGGTGATCGACCCGGTGGCGGGGCCGAGCACCTCCCCCGTGGGGAGGATGAACGTGTAGGCTGAGATATCCGGTCGGACGAACGCCGCGGCCGGGGCCCATCCGATTCCTCCGGGTACCGTGGTTCCCCGCGCCGGCGAGGCGGTCGCCGTCGGTGAGGCGGCCCCCGTCGCGAGGGTCGGCGCCCGGGCGGTGGCCGGAGCCCCGGCGACGAGAGCTGCAAGTAGGCTTACAACTAGAATTCCGACCAGGACGATCGACACGAGCGCGGCGCGACGGGGCATGGGAAAAAAACGCGGGACCGGCCGTTATAAACTCTCCCTCGGACGCGGGCTCTCCAGCCGGCGAGCCGAGAGAGCGCGACCGGCACCGAGGTTAGATTCTCCGGGCCGCACCCGAGGCGTGTCGAGAGGCGCCAGGGTTTTGGACCGGACTTAAAAGGAGGACGGGCATCCGCCCTCCGAGAACCCATGCAGAGCTCGTCCGTCATGCTCCCAATGTGGTACCGCGGTTTTGCCGTCGTCGTCGGACTCCTCTCGATTCTGCTGGCCGTTATCGTGCTAGTGGATCCGGCGCTCGGCCTCTTCGCTCTCGTGTTCCTCCTCGCCTTCGCGCTAATGATCATCGGAATCGACCGGCTCGTCGCCGGAATCACGGGGCACCCATTCGGCGGCGGTTTTCTCTCGCCGGCCCAGCGGGGACTCGTCAACGAGGCGCTCGGCAGTACTCCTCCGCCGGGCGGCGCCCCCCCGAACCCCCCGACCCCGCCGTAGGGCCGGAGAAAGTGGGCAGCCTCCCGTTCACAACTCTCTAAGCTGGAGTCGCCTATCGGATTCTCCGCGGGAAGCGGATGTCCGACTCGGACCGCGACCTCAAAGTCGACCGTGGGCTTTTCTGGGCCGGCGCGTGGCTCTCGGTCGCCTACTTTCCTCTGACGATCTTCGTCGCCCCGCGTCTCGACACGCCGGGGTCCGAGTACTTCGGCTTCTCGATCGTGCTGTTCATCGGCTTGATCCTGCTCGTGGCCAGTCTCCTGGTCGGGCGGTTCCGTCGGGCCCGCACCCCACCGACGGCGACTCGCCCTACGGGGCGCGGACGTCGGATCGACGCAGCCTTCGGGATTGCCCTCGCGGTGGTCCTCGGAGGGACGGTCCTGATCGGCACCGGAGTCGTCCCCGCCGGGCTCTATCCGGCCTCGGGAGCGACCTGGAGCCTCGCGATGAACCCGTGCGGGATCCCCCCGAACGAAGGGTCGAACAGCTTCTCCGCGACATTTCCGATCTGGTCCACGGTCAACGTGGAGAGCACCGACCAAGGTCAGGCGGTGTTCTTGATGTCCCTCGACGGCAGCTCCGGGCTGATCGGCCAGATCGCGGGTTACGGCGGGCTGCTCAGCTTCGTCTCCAACGGCCAGCCGATCCTGCTCTGGGTCTTCGACCCGTACCCCGCGAACGGCACGGACTGCGACACCACGATCGTCAGTGTGACCGTGGACTACGCGATCTCGGCCTGAGGACCGAAGGAAGCGCTATCGCTGCGACCCGTCTCGGATTTCCTCGATCCAGCGATCGACCCGGTCGGAGAGGATGCCGAGCGGCAGCGCTCCCTCGCCGAGCACGACGTCGTGGAACCGGCGCACGTCGAACCGGTCCCCGAGCGCCCGCTCCGCGCGCGTGCGAAGCTCGCGGAACTTGAGCTGCCCGATCTTGTAGGCGAGCGCCTGGCCGGGCCAGCCGATGTACCGGTCGACCTCGACCCGGATCTCCTCGTCGCTCTTACCGCTGTTCTCGCGGAAGAACGCGATCGCCCGGTCGCGGTCCCATCCCAGGGCGTGCAACCCGGTGTCGAGGACGAGCCGGATCGAGCGCCAGGCGTCGTACATCAGTTGGCCGAACTTCGAGTACGGGTCCTTGTAGAGCCCGAGCTCTTCGCCGAGGCTCTCCGCGTAGAGGCCCCACCCCTCGACGTACGCGGTGTATCCGGTCTGCCGCCGGAACTCGGGCAGGGACTCCGGTTCCTGCGCGAGCGCGATCTGGAGATGGTGGCCGGGCACGGCCTCGTGGAGCGTCAGCGCCTCCATCTCCCACTTCGCGCGGGTCCCCACTTCCGTCGTGTTCGCGTAGAAGTTGCCGGGGCGGCCCGTCGTGGGCGCCCCCGGCATGTAGTAGGCGGCCGGGGCGTTCCGGGCACGGAACTCGGGCATCTCTTGGACGCCGTAGGGGAGCCGGGGGAGCCGGCCGAAGACGCGCGAGAGCATCGGGTCGACCTTCTTCGCGATCACGCGGTAGCCGTCGAGCAGGTCCTCCGCGCTCTCGTAGAAGAATCGAGGGTCGGTCCGGAGGAACCGGTGGAACTCGGCGAACGTGCCGGCGAAACCGGTCGATCGCATCACGGTCTCCATCTCGCCTCGCAATCGCCGGACCTCCGCGAGTCCGATGTCGTGCACCTGCTGCGGAGTGAGGTCCGTGGTCGTCTCCCAACGGACGAGGTAGGCGTAGAACTCGGCTCCGCGCGGGAGGTCGCTCGCGCCGACCGACTCGCGGGCGGCGGGGATGTACGTCCGCTCGAGGTAGTCGAGGAGCTTCTGGAGCGCGGGCGCGACCGCACTGCGGTACAGCTCGAGGCCCCGGCCCGAGAGTCGGCGGCGTTCGGCGTCCGGTATCGCCGCCGGATACTCGCGGAACGGCTTGAGGATCGGGCTCGCCTGCGGGTCCGAGGGGAGCTGCGCACGGATCTGCTCCGGGACCCGGACGAGCGTGATGCGCGGAGCCGTGAGGCCGTGGGCCCGGCCGTCTTCGAGGAGGGCGATGTTGTTCTCCACCGCCGTGGGGAACGCGGCGTAGCGGGCCAGGAGGTCGTCGAAGTCGGCGACGCGGGCGAGCGGCTGGATGTCCCCGATGTCGGCGGCCGCGTTCTGGATCCCGTCCATGAGGTTGAGGGGCATCTTCAGGTTGTGCGGCCAGCCCAGGCGGAACGGGATCGGGTCCAACCCGAACTCGAGCCCCGTCTCGGTCGTCTCGTACAGTTCCCGGTAGAGGTCATAGTCGAGCCGTTCGGCCGGGGGGAGCGCGTCCCGGTCGAACCGGTCGAGCTTGACGAGCCCGTCCGCGAGATGGCGGCGGCGGGCCGCGACGCCCGCCGGCGAGTCGTCGTTCCACCGGTCGTTCCGTCCCGGCGCGCCGAACTGCGTCGAGAGCTCGGGCGCCTCGTCGAGCCACTGCTCCCAGTCCCGGACGAGGAACTGCCGGAATTCGCTGGCGGCCTTCGCTCCGGAATCCGATGCAGCGGTCACGACGACTCCCGACCCGGCGGGTCCGCTTTCCGCACGTTACCGGACGGATAACGGCTCGCGCGCCGCCCCGAGGCGGCGGTTCCGAGGGACTAGCTCGGCCGGAGCGATCGCTGGCAGTACGAACAGGTGCGCGACTTCGCGAGGTTCTCGGTGCCGCACTCCGGGCAGTTGATCATCTCGGGCCCTTCGACCGGGACGACGGGAGCCGGTCGCGGGGCCACGCTCACGGGGGCGTCGGGTGGCGGGGCCTCGGCCGACGCGGCGGGCGTGGGGGTGCGCGCCTTCGGCGCCGGGCGGGGCGTGACCCGGGAACCCGGGGCGAACGTGATCGGGGGTCGGGTCACCGGCGAGCGGGCGTACGGAGTCGCCGCCGGGGGGGGAGTGTACTCGGAGGGAGGAGGGAAGTACGCTGCGGTCGGCGTGCTCGGCGCCGCGGAGTAATCGATGAGGGGGCTCGGGTTCGTCGGAGTGCGCCGCGCTCGCGCCGGGAGCTCGAGGCGCTTCGGGCCGGCCAGGACGAGAACGGCGGCGACGCCGACGAGCAGGATCACCGTGGAGAGCCCCAGGTACCAACCGGCGCCCGCCCCCCAGCTGGCGGAGCCGCTCGACCCCCAGAACGAGGTCAGGGGGGAGGCACCGCCGGCTCCGAGTCCCGGGAACTTCGTCGTGGAACTGAAGGCACCGGGCTGGCTCGTGACGGCCGCGATCTCCGCGACGATCATCACCAAGAAGGCGAGGACGACCAGGATGAACGTGCCCGAGCGCTGCCACCAGCCGGTCCGCCGCCCGAGGAGCGAGAGGACCGCGATCACCGCCGCGAGACCGGTCAGTCCGATCGCGAACCCGAGCAGACCGAGGACGGTTCCGTAGAGGCCGCCCAGCGAGCCGCCGATCGCGTTGTACGGGAACGACCCCGCCGAGAACCCGGCGCAATCGGAGCCCGAGCAGGTGACGTTGTAGTCCCCGCCGGGCAAGAAGTACAGGCTGTGGGACGTGCCTCCGCCGTTCGCGGTGTACGCCCACCAGGCGGTTCCCGCCGAGACGATCGTCACGATGAAAGTGGTGACAAGCAGGACCGCGAGCAGCCACCGTGGGTTCGGATGACGGACCAGGCGGAGGATGCGGGCGGCGCCGAATCTCGAGGGCGGCGCCGGGGGGAGAGTACCGACCGGAGGGGCTGCCGCGGGCGGGGGTGGCGCGGTCGGCGGCGAGACCGGCGCCATCGTCGGGGAGATCGGTGGCGGGGGCGGGGGTGGCGGAGGGGGAGCGGCTGCTCCGAGAGGAGCACCGCACCCGCTGCAGAACCGCGCGTCCGCGTCGTTGGCACGCCCGCAGGCCGCGCAGTCGGTCACGGGCGGGAGGCTCCGGCGAATCGGCTCGGACCTGCGAGCGCTCCGCGACTTTGGGAGGAAGGTGTCGTCATCGACGGCGGGGCGACCGGAGGCCTCCCCGCACGATAGGAATGGCGCGCGCCCCCGATTTAATGCTGAGCCCGCGCCACCGCGGGTCCGTCTAGCCCGATGGCGGCGTGCCGGAGCTTCCCGAAGAGGCGGGAGGGTGGTTCGCCAAGTAGCGGTGGCCCAGGGCGTAACCGATGCCCGCGCCGATGAGGCCCCCAATCACTCCGGCGATGATCAGGAACTCGATCGCGGGGACGAGCGCGCTGAGACTCAGCAGCCCGAACTGCTGGGCGAGGAGGACGAGCACGATGCCGAGCACGACGCCGCAACCGGCGCCGGATCCCGTGGAGCTCACGACGACCCTCCCGCCGGCGGAGCGGTCCCGGCGTCGGACGGTGCGGCAGTAGGCGAGTCGTTGGTACCGGCCGACGGGGCGGAGCTGGCCGGGGCCGCGGCGGTCGCGGGGGTCGTGCCGCCGCCCGCCCCGCCCGAGGTGCCTCCCTTACCGATCGCCGCGTACTTGCCGCACGTGGCGAGCGCGTACACCTCGTAGACGGCGATGATGACGAGGACGATCGGCAGGACCGCGAGGATGTAGAACGGCGCGGCGAGATAGACCCAGAACGTCTGGCTCCAGGCGGTCGTACCGTTCGTCGCGATCAGGCTCGCGGTGAGCTGGAACGTCCCTTCGAGGACGTACTCGAGCGGGCCGGTGCTCCAGTTGCCCATCGTGAGCGTGCCGCTCGTCTGGCCGACGGTGCTGAGGATGTCTCGGGTTCC
>JASHVA010000052.1 GCA_030039715.1 Thermoplasmata archaeon
TCGTCGCGGTCACGCACTTCTTCGAGCTCGCCCGCACGTGGCGGGACCGTCGGCTCGACTACGTGGAGTTCCTCCGCGCCGAGCGCACTGCGGACGGGACCCGGACCTTCCGCATCCAGGAGGGAGAGCCGCTCGCCACGAGCTTCGGGGCCGATGTGTACCGGGACGTTTTCGGCGAACCGCCGCCGGTGGAACCGTTCGCCTAGCTCGGTCGCCCGCGCTCTTCTTATCCTTCGCCCGCCTCGTCGCGTTCGGCTGTGGGGTCAGCCTCTCTCGCCTCGGTGCGGGAGAAACCGCAGCACGCTGCCGATGACCCCTGGGAGGCAGCGAAGATGATCGGATACGTGGTGAAGGCACCGAAGAAGAAGGCCGAACGAGCGCCGACGGCGCTGGCCATCCCGTTCGACATCCGCCAGCGGGTCCACGAGTGGGTCGACGTCGACGAGGTCGGAGCGGAGGGGTTCTGGCTGTGGCTCGGAGCGGTCCTGCCGCTGCTCCCGCCTCCGGGGGCGTCGGGCTCCGACAACCGCTCCTCCGAGCGACCCGCGGCCGACCGGTTGCGCGAGCTCGCGCGGGACCTGGTCGACCTCGCCCGCGACCGGGCCCGACTGACGGTCGAGTGCGACCGGTACTACCGGGACAACGAGGCGCTCGCCCGGCGGGTGAAGGCGCTCGAGGGCGCCCTGCGGACGTTCGAGAAGGCCGGCCGCGGGGAGGCGCTGCCCGCCGACGCGGACGCGGACGAGGCCGGGGAACGGTACCTGCCGAGGACCTGACGTGGGCGCCGCGCTGCTCGGTTCGGCGCCCGCCGCGGTCCGGCGGGTCCTCGTCGCCTACGACGGCTCGCCGTCGTCGGCCCGGGCCGTGCGCTTCGCGTTCGGCGCCGTCGCGGGACGGGACGGGGAGGTCTGGATCGTGCACGCGGCCGACCCGCCGCGGGTCGTGGCCGAACCCCGGACCGAAGAGGAGCAGGGCTCGGAGGTCGAGGCGATCGGACAGAGCCTCCGCGCGATCCAGTCCTCGCGCGACCCCGCCGCGGGGGCCGTGCACGTCTGGATCCGCGAAGGGCACGCCGCCGAGGTCATCCTCCGGGCCGCCGAGGAGGCCCGGGTCGACCTCATCGTCGTCGGGACGCGCGGCCTCCGAGGCGCGAGCCGCCTCCTCCTCGGGTCGGTCTCGAGCGAGGTCCTCGCCCGGGCGGGCCGCCCGGTCACGATCGTCCCGTAGCTCGGGGCGGGCTCACGCCGCCGCGGCGGCGACGTAGATGACCACGATGAGGGTCACGAGGAGCACGTAGGCGAGGTACTGCCCGAGCCGCCCCGGCATCACCGCCGCCTTCAGGACCGCGGAGGTCGCTTCGCCGAAGCGGACGAGCCCGTCGTAGAAGACCTTGAAGACGTCGAGTACCTCGAGCTCGACGTTGTAGGCGACCGGGGTCGCGAGTTCCGCCTGCACGACCCCGCCGACCTGCGCGCGCACCTCGCGCGTCGCGAGCACGCTGCGCATCATGATGCGGATCCCGGTCGAGTAGCCGAAGGAGGTGTAGGTCTCGCCCTCGCGGCCCGGCGGGCTCCCGGCCATCCACGGCCGGACGCGTCGCGGGGCCCGCCCGCGGCCGAGCGCGTAGTATCCGAGCGCCACGGTCCCCCCCGCCAGGATCGCGAGCGGGATCACCTCGGGGGAGAGGATGCCGAACGGCGAGCCCGAGACGATCGACCAGCCGTTCGGGATGGAGAGCAGGCCCGAGATCGGCGCGCTCACCGCCGTGCCCGCGAACGACGCCACCGCCGGCGTGAGGAACGTGAGGAGCCACGGGGCGCCGGCTCCGATCCCGAGGATCACAGCGCCGGCGGCGACGATCGGGGCGCCGAGCGACGCCCGGGACGGTTCCCCCGGCGCGAGGGCGTGCGGCTTCCAGAGGAGCGAGAAGCCGAGGAACTTCACCATCGCGACCAGGATGAGCCCCGCCGCGAGCGCGACGGCGGCCCCGGCGAGCAGTCCGACGAACTGGACCGCCTCCGGCGTGAACCGGTACGACTGGAACAGGGCCTCGAGGATCATCCACTCGCTCACGAACCCGGCGAGAGGGGGCGCCGCAGCGAGGCTCAATGTCGCGGCGAGCGTGCCGAGGTAGGCGGTGCCGTCCACGCCCTTCGCGCGGCCCCCGATCGCATTGAGGTCGAACGTGTGCGCGGCGTGCTCGGCGTAGCCCGCGCTCAGGAAGAGCGCGGTCTTCGCGACCGCGTGCGCGAGCGCCTGGTAGAACGCCGCGAAGAGCGCGAAGACATAGAGCTCGGTGAGTCCCTCCGACCGCGCGACGAGCGCCACACCGAGCGCGACGAGGATGAGGCCGTTGTTCTCGATCGTGCTGTAGGCGGGCAGGCCCTTCGTGTGCTCGCTGACCGCGGCGAAGAGGGCCCCGAGGAGCACCGAGACCGCCCCGATCCCGAGCATCACGCCGCCCCACCAGAGCGGCGGGTCGGAGAGCATGCTCAGCACGCGGAAGAGGCCGTACGCCCCGGCGAGCGTGAGGGTCGAGCTGAGCACGGCGGAGGCGTTGGACGGCGCCGAGGAGTGGGCGATCGGGAGCCACTCGCTCATGTGGAACGGCGCGACCCCCATCTTGAGGCCGAAGCCAACGAGCGCCGCGACGAAGACCACCGTCGAGAGGCCCCCGCCCCCCGAAATCGGCAACTCGAGGAACGAACCCGAGATCGCGTGGATGCCCGCGAAGGCGACGATGACGAGCAGCGTGCTCGCCTCGCCGAAGGCGAGGAAGACGAACGCCGCCGAGAAGACCCGCCCGGCCCGGCCGCGGGCCTCGAGGATCATGCCGTAGGAGGCGAGCGTCATCGTCTCCCAGCCCATGAGGAAGAGGACGAGGCTCGTCGAGCTCACGAGGAGCGCGATCGCGCCGAGCGTGAGGGCGTAGCAGATCGCGAGGAGCGGCGAGGTCCGATCGTCGTACCCGATCGAGTAGACGGACGTCGCGATCCAGACGATCGCGGCGGCGAGCGCGAAGAACGCGGAGAGCCCGTCCAGCGCGAGACCCTCGGGGTCGCCGAGCGGTCCGGTCCATGCGACTCCGTGCACCGGGATCCCCACGAGCGCGGCGACCGCCACGACGAGGAGGAGCACGGAGCCGCCGAGCGCCGCCGCGTACCCCGCGTCCCGGCGGACGACCGCGAGCGGCGCGCCGGCGAAGAACGCGAGCACGGCGATCGTGAGCAGGAGTCCGAACGGGTCCACGGTCACTCCCTCCGCGGGGGGCGGGGCGTGCCCGCGATGCGGCCGAGCGCGTCCAGGATGGCGACCGGCGGGGGCGGGCAGCCCGGCACGTAGACGTCGACCGGCAGGAGCTCATCGAGCGGTCCCGGGAGACCCGGCGTCCCCGCGAACGCTCCGCCGCTGATCGGGCAGACCCCGACCGCGACGACCGCCTTCGGCGCCGGGATCGCCTCGTAGGCCCGGCGGAGCGGTTCCCGCATCTCGGGCGTCGGAACCCCGACGACCAGGAGTACGTCGGCGTGGCGGGGCGAGTTCGTGAAGAAGATGCCGAGCCGCTGGCTGTCGTAGAACGGGTTCGCGAGCGCCATCACCTCGAGGTTGCAGGCGTTGCAGCTGCCGACGTCGACGAGGAAGAGGTGGAGGGAGCGCGCGAACCCGGCGAGGACGGGCGCCGCGGCCGGGGCCGAGGCCCCGGGGCGGCGTAGCTCCTCCCGCGAGCGTACGGCCTCCTCCGCCGGTCCGGTGAACGCGAGCCCCCGGGGGAGGCAGCGCGCGCAGCGGATGCAGCGTCCGGCGTCGACCGTCGGGCCGTCGAGCGCCCCGACCGGGCAGGCGTCCTTGGCCCGGGCGAGCGTCGCGAGATCCGGGGCGACCGGAGCGTGCGCCGTCTCGGGGACCTCCTCGGCGGTCGCCGGCACGGCCGGGTAGCGGGTCGTCAGGATCCCCCGGTGCAGCGACTGCTCGATCCAGCTCGGCACGGCGATCACCCGTCCGTCTCGGCGAAGGCGAAGCCGAAGCTCTCGAGCGCGAAGTGGAAGTCCGTGAACACCGCGTCCCGCATCCCGAGGGCGAAGAGCGGCCAGTTCGCCACGCTCGGCGTCCGCCAGCCGACATCGGCGACCCGGCCGTCTTCGACCCGCACGTCGTAGACGAGGTCGCCGCTCGGGGCCTCGGTGCGACCGATGCCGCGGTGCTCCGCGACCGGCTCCGCGGGCGGCACGAGCGACGTCGCCGAGGGCCATCGCTCGAGCATCTGCTCGATTAGGAGGAGGCTCGACCGGATCTCGGCGCCCCGGACGAGGACCCGGGAGAGCGCGTCGCCTTCCTTCTGGACCGGCAGGGCCACGAAGAGGTCCTCGTAGGGCGGCGACGGCACGCGCAACCGGTCGTCCCAGGGCACCCCGGACGCGCGCAGGGTCGGGCCCGTGGCGCCCCATCGGATCGCCTCGTCGCGGGGGACGGAGCACGTCGACTGGATCCGGTCGACGAACGTGCGCGAACCGAGGAAGAGCTCCCAGAGGCGGTCGAACTCCCCCTCGACCGCGTCGATCCGGCCCGAGAGCCGACGGCGGTCCGTCGCGTCCAGGCGGCGGACCGGCCCGTTCGGGAGGAGGGCCCCGAACAGCCACCGGTGCCCGAACGCCGTTCCCTGGATCCGGAGCACCTCCTCGGCGAGCGCGTGCGTCTGGGCGAGCCCGACGTTCTGCGACGCCGCTTCGGCCACGCGCGCGAGGACGTGGAGATGGTTGTAGATCCGCTGCAGCTCCTGGGCGAACCCGCGGATCCAGAGCTCCTCGCGGGGAACCTCCCGGCCTTCCGCGCTCTCGGCGGCGGCGAGGAACGCCGCAACGTGCGCCGCGGAGAAATTGCCGGCGATCCGCTCGATGAGGAGCGCCGCGTCGGCGACCGGCCGACCGCGCACGGACGCGCGCACGCGCCGCGACTTGAACCCGCCCACCGGTGCGAGGTTCAGCACGCGCTCGCCGTACGTCGTGACCTCGAACTTCCCGGACTCGGGCACGCCCATCGTGATCGGACCGTACGGGAAGGTGAACACGCCGTACCCCTCGGTGAGCGTGCGGGGGCCGAGCGGGTGCGTCCCGTCGGACCCGCTCGCCCCCTGCCAGAGGCGCACGACGTCGCGGGGTACGACGGCCCGGGGCCGGAGGACGAGGACCGCGCGTCCGTCGTGGTAGTCGTTGTAGAGCGCGAACGCCCCGTCGTCCGCCGCGTAGGCGGGCGCCCGCTCGGCGACCGGCCGCTCGTCCGAGGGGCGGTCCTCCTCGACCGTCCAGGCCGGCCGCGTCACGGGAGCGACCCCCCGAGCAGGACCGCCGCCTGGCGGAGGGCGTCGGTGAGGTACGGCAACGCCGCAACGCCGATCGCGAACGCGAGGGCGACGTTGAGGTACGCCAGGCCCCAGCCGGTGTCCTCCCCCCGCGGGATCGGGATCGTCTCGGGGTCGGCCTCGCCGAAGACCATGCGGCCGATCTGCGAGTTCACCCCGAGGAACGCGACGAGGATCGCGACGACGACGACCCCCGCGACCCAGATCGCGCCGCTCGCGAGCGCGCCCACCACGATCAGGAGCTCGCCGAGGAACGTCCCGAACGGCGGCGCGCCGGTGACGGCCGCGCCGGCCACGACCCAGGCCGATCCGGTCCACGGCATCGTTCCGCGCAGGTCCCGGATCTTGTCGATCTGGTTCGTGCCGGCGCCGCGCAGCACGTTCCCCGCGCAATAGAACGCCGCCGACTTCGCGAACGCGTGCGCGACGAGGAGGATGAGGGCGCCGTAGAGGGCGACGCCGCCGACGGCGATGCCGATGACCGCGAGGCCCATCACCTCCATGCTCGAGTAGGCGAGGAGGCGCTTGAACGACCGCTGGCGCTGCAGGAGGAACGCCGCCACGAGCGCGGTGACGACGCCGAAGGCCAGCACGAGGTTCGAGACGAGCGGCGGCACCGGCGTGGGCAGCACGCGGTACACCCGGAGGAAGGCGTAGAGCGCGGTCGGCAGGAGGACCCCCGAGAACATCGCCGAGATCGGGGACGGCGCCTCGGAGTGGGCGTCGGGCAGCCACGTGTGCATCGGGAAGAGCCCGACCTTCGTGCCGTAGCCGACGAGGGCGAGCGCCACGGCCATCTCGATCGGCAGCGTCACGGTCGGCGGCGCCGCCGCGAGAGCGAAGCCGTCCAGCGTTCCGGTCGCGGTGTAGAGGATGAGGAGCGCGAAGAGCGCGATCGTAAGGCCCGCCGAGGCGACGAGCGTGTAGCGCCAGGCGGCTTCGACGCTCGCCGGCTTTCGCTCGAGCACGATGAGGAGCGCGCTCGCGACCGTCGTCGCCTCGACGCCGATCCACATGAGGCCGAGGTCCGTGACGATCAGCACGCTGATCATCGCGAAGGCGAACGCGCTGAGGAGCGCGTAGTAGATCTGCGAGGTGAGGAACGGCCGCGAGATCGAGCGGAGGTAGCCGCGAGAGTACCAGCTCGACGTCGCGTAGATGCCGGTCACCATGAACAGGAAGACCTCGCTGAGCGGGTCGAGGCCGAGGTACGGCCCCCACCGACCGCTCGCGCCGGAGGCGAGGAGGGCGCAGGCGGCCGCGAAGGCGACGACCGAACCGATGCGGGTCGCGAGCTCGCTCACCGTGTCGTTCGGGATGACCGCGAGGATCGCCGCGGCCGACGGCGCGACGACGAGGACGTAGAGCCCGAGGAGCGGAGTGAACGCGATCATCCCGAGAGCTCCTCCAGCGACGCCTCTTCCGGCGTGCCGGTGACGTCCCGTTGGATCGAGAGGATCACTCCCACGAGGACCACGCCGAGGACGTCCAGGAAGACGACGACCTCCACGAACAGCGGGAACGCCTGCGCGAAGAGCGCGCCCGCGTAGACCACGGCGTTCTCCTCCTCGAGGTAGCCGATCACCTGGACGATCGTGTTCGACCGGGTCGCCAGCATCAGCAGGCCCTGGATCATCAGGACGAACGGTAGGGCGGCGCCGGGCTGCGGGAAGACCGAGGCGAGCGTCTCCTGGAAGACGAACCAGGCAATGATCGCAAGAGCGACCGCCGCGAGCGCGTGGCCCGTCACCCGGTGGGACGCGTGGATCTCACGGAGGCGCCAGCGGAACGCTCGAATCTGCCGGCGGAGAACGTACGGGATGAACAGCGCCCGGACGACCACCGCGAGACCCGCGAGCAGGGCGAGGTCGATGCTCCGCTCGGTCCAGGCGAGCCACCCGAGGAGGACCGCGAGGAGCAGCGACTGGATCGAGATTCCGCGGATCAGGGGATCGACGAACGACTCGGACTGCAGGTACAGCGCGGTGAGGAGGATGCCGACGCCGACGAGGGCGACGACCTCCGTCGTCGACGTCATCTACGGCACCCCCAGCACGGCGAAGGCGAACACCGCGAGGACGGCGAGCGAGAACGAGAGCGCGAGGAAGTCCCGGAT
>JASHVA010000053.1 GCA_030039715.1 Thermoplasmata archaeon
GGGAGTTCACCGCGGCGGGGGCAGGCGCCGGGGCCGCGGCCGGGGCCGGCGCGGCGGGCGTCGCGACCGGAGCGGGTGCCGCGGTCGCCGGAGATGCCGTCAAAGGCGCCCCACACTGCTTGCAGAAGCGCGCGCCCGGTTGCGCCGGGGCGCCGCAGCGGGGACAGACGACCGTCGCCGTGGCCGCCGCCATCTCAGGGGCTCCTCGGCGGGGTGGTCGGCGAGGTCGGCGGCGGAGCCGGCGCGGTCGCGGGCACGCTCGGAGAGTTCGCCGCCGCGTAGGAGAACGCGGAGGGCGCGGGTCGCTCCCGCCACTGCTCGCGGACGGCCTCGCGCGCGGCGGTCGACTGCACGGCGCGCAGGCGCCAGCCGATGAGCGCGATCGAGACGCCGAGCGCGATCGCGGTCAGGAGAAGGCCGATCAGCTGCCAGTCGCCGAGCGAGATCCCGTACGACGGGGCGAGCCCGATGGTGAGGAAGAGGACCGCGAACCCCATCCCGAAGAACCCCCAGGCGAGCGACCGCTGCGCGGTCGGTTCCCGGGAGAACGACTCCGCGAGGTAGCTCACGATCGCGAAGATGAGCGCGAGGATGCCGATCCACACGAGCCCGTAGAAGTGCTGGCTCGCCGGGAACGCGAGGTAGATCAGGTAGAACAGGATCGCCGCGACCACGACGAAGATCGCGGTCAGAACGACCCCGCTCCAGCCGGTCGGCTTGGGGGCGGTCGGGGAAGCGCTCGCCATCGAAGACTCGGCTGAAAAGGCACCCCCGAGTATTTGAGGGTAAGTGGGTCGACCGGGCGCTCAGAGCCGCGGCTCGTCGTCGGACTTGTCGCGCTTCGGCTTCACGACCGGTGCGGCCGGCGGGGCCGGAGGCTCAGGGACTTTCGGCGCCGCCGGCTTGGCCTCGGACCCGGGGGCGGCCGCAGCGGGCGCGTGTCCGGCCGAAGCGGCGCCTCCGGGCTCCCTGCGAGGAGCCGCGGCCGGCGCCGGCTTCTTCTCAGATCCCGCGCGGGGCGGAGCCGAGGCCGCGGGCCGTTTGGCGCCGCCCTCCGCTTTCGCGGCGGCGGGCTTCGAGCGCTGGAACACGCCGCGGAGACCCCCGCCGGAGCCCGAAGGTTTGCCGCCCGTCGACTGCACGACCGCGCCGGGGGCGGCCCGCGTGTTGTCCGTCGAGATCGGGAGCCCGCACTTCGGGCACTTCGGGAACGAGCCGATGCAGTGCTGGCAGAGCGGCGCTCCGCAGGAGTGGAGCGCGGAGGCGATGCCGCCGCATCCGACGCACCGGGGGGCCGAGCCCGACGTGGCCGCTCCGCCGGTCGGGTGAGGTGCCGGCGCGGCGTGCGACCCCGGCGACGGAGCCTCGGTCGCGGAGACGGCGGTGACCGACCCCGATCCGGCGGAGGCCGCGGGGACGTTCTCGGGCGCGAAGTACGTGTCGCCGGTCGCGGGGAGGACGGGGCTGCTCTCGGTCGACTCGTCGACGCGGAACTCGGGCGAGTAGGCGCCGAGGTCGAGCGACGGGAGCGGAGCGTGGACCGCCGAGCCGGCCTCTTCGACCACCTTGATGAGCCGTGCCTTGTAAATCCCGACCCGGAGGTTCCGCACGAGCTGGAAGAGGGTCCGCTGCTCCGCCGGAAGGAGGAGCGCCTTCCGCGCCAGCTCCTCCACGTCGGGGGTGAGCTTGAGGTTCTCCGGCCGCAGGTCGGCCTCGAGCACGGCCTTGAGGTAGCCGAAGAGGCGCTGGATCTGCTCGAGGGAGTAGTTCGCCGGCGCAAGGACCGCGACGTCGGCCATCGTGAAGCCACGGCGCTCGATGCCGGGCGGTCGTCGCTCGAGCGCCTGGGTCACGAGATGGTACGACGCGCTCTCGAGGTCGTGGACCTCGGCCTCCTCGATCCGGTCGAGCTTGAGGTCCGGGGGACGGCTGATCGCCGAGAGGACCGGCTCGAGGAACTCGTAGGGGACGTGCAGCGTCACGAAGAGGTCGTTCTTCGCGACCGTGCGGTTCAGCTTCGCCTCGAGGAGGAGCGCCTCGCGCCCGTACCGCTGGATCTCCACGTCGCGGGTCTTCTGCAGCGCGAGCTTCTTCCCGTCCTTCGCCGGCCCGAAGTCCGAGTCGAGGGCGAGCGCGCGCTCGAAGCTCGTCTGCGCATCGCGCGGGCGCGACGTCGCGAGGAGTGCGAGCCCCCGGCTCGTCCACGCCTGCTTGTTGGCCGGGTCGGCCTCGGTCGCCCGCTCGTAGAACGCGAGCGCCTCGTTCGGGTGGTTGAGGCGCTCGGCGACGAAACCGGCGCGGAGCAGGACGTCGACCGCCGCCGGGTTGAGGCTGAGGGCGTGGGCGAAGGCGTTCGCGGCCTCGGGCCATGCCTGACGGGCGACCCCGAGCTCGCCCCAGCGGACCCAGAGCGGGACGCTCTTCGGAAGGACCTCGACCCCCTTCTTCAGCGCGTCCGCCGCGAGGTCGAGATGCCCGAGGCCGCTCTCGGCCTCGGCGAGCAGGAGGTAGAGCGACTCCTGCGGTGGGACCTGCGGGATCGACTGGCGGAGGAGCTCGAGCGCGTCGGCATGCCGCCCTTCGTCGAGCAACGAGCGGGCGGTCCCGGCGATCGCGAGCGGCGAGCGAGGCTCGCGCTGCCGGACCTCGTCGTACACGGCCCGCGCCTCGGCCGGGCGCTCGAGCGCGCCCAGCACCTCCGCGCGGAGGAGGAGCGCGGCGACGTTCGCCGGCGCCCCGTTCGGCGACGCCTTCAGTCCTTCGTCCAACACCTCGAGCGCGAGGTCGGGCCGCCCGGAGCTCAGGCGCAGCCGGGCGCGGCGGATCGCGATCTCGACGCGGTAGACGGGGTCGATCTCGGCCGCCCGTTCGTACGAGCGGTTCGCTTCCTCGGCGAGGCCGAGGCCGGCGGCGAGGTCCCCGCGCTCGAGGAAGAGCGTCGCGTCCTGTCCCTCGGGCGCGCTGGTCGCGAGAAGCTTCGAGAGCGTCTCGAACGCCTCCTTCCGCTCCCCGGCGTCGCGGTGGAGACGGTACTTCTCGAGGAGCGCCGGCCCGTTCTCGGGCTCGAGAAGGAGGATCGCGGTCAACGAGTAGAGGAGCTCGGACGGGCGGCCGAGGGCGCGCCAGGCGTCGCCCCGCGCCTTCCAAGCGGCGAGCTCGTTCGGGTCCTCCTTCAGGAGCTGGTCCGCGAGGGTCACCACCTCGGGATACTGGCCGGCGAGCAGCAGCGTCTCGGCGAGCGCGAGTCGCCCGTGCCGGTTCTTCGGGTCGATCTCGAGGCCCCGCCGGTAGTACGATATCGCGTCGGGGTACGCCCCCTGGGCGCGGAGCGCCTCCGCGACCTCGAAGTAGGCGTGCGGGTCGCCGGACATACCCTGGACGGCGGCCTGGAGGACGGTGAGCGCCTCGGGGCGGCGGCCGAGCTGCAGCAATAGCTGGCCCTTCTTGCGAAGGAACATCGGATTGTTCGGCTCGCGCTGCAGAAGGAGCTCGAGCAGCTGCAGCGCCCGCGCCTCCTGGTTCATGTGCGCGAGGACCTCGACCGCCCCCCAGAAGAGGTCGGCGTCCTCGAGGCCGCCGGCGATGGCGCGGGCGTAGGCCTCGGTCGCCTCGCGGTTGCGGCCGGTCTCGCGCAGCGAGTGGCCGAGTTCCTTCAGGACGTCGTTGCGCGCTCGGTTCGGCTCGCGGTCGAGGAACGACTGGTAGGCGCGCACGGCCCGGTCGTAGTCGCTGACGAGCCGGGAGGCGCGGGCGATCCCGAGCTCGCTCACGGGGGCGGCGTCGGGGTCGGTGGAGGCCCGCTCGTAGGCGACGAGCGCGAGCCGCGCCGCCTGGTCCCGTTCGTGCGAGCCCTCCGGGCGTTCGTAGGCGAGCGCGAGATAGAGGTTGCCGCGCTCGATGGCGACGTCGGTGCGCGTCGGGTCGAGCCGGAAGAGTTCGTCCAGAACGGGCGCGAGCTGCGTCGGGTCGTTCGTCTTCGCAACGACCTCCTTCTTCTCGAGCAGGTACGGCAGCTCGCCGGGATGCCCGGCGAGCAGCTTGTCGTAGGCGGCGAGCGCGCCCGCCGTGTCGCCGCCCGCCGCGAGCGAGCGGGCGAGTTCGACCTGCGCGCCGACGTCCGACGACTCCTCGGCGAGCACCGCCTCGGCGAACTCCTTCACGAGATCCTCGCGGCCCGCGCTGCGGGCGAGCTCGAGCGCCTTCCGCAGGTCGCCGACCGCGTGCGGGTTCGCGCGACGCAGCGAGCGGTACGCCTCGAGCGCGGCGTCGGTGTGGTCCTGGGCGAGCTCCAGTTCCGCGATCCCCCGCATCGCCTCGAGATGGTCCGGCTGGACCTCGAGGAGCGCGCGGCACGTCGCGAGGGCGACGTCGACGCGGTCGAGCCGGAGCGCGAGGTCCCGGAGTTCCGTGAGGTTCTGCAGGTTCCGGGGGTCGACCTCGCGCAGGCGCTGGCGCGCCGCGACCGCGAGGTCGGGGGCGTCGTGCTCGAGCGCGCGGGCGATCTCCTCGAGCGCGGCCGCGTCCGGGGCCGCGGTCCCCTCCACGATCCCCTTGGCGATCGGAACCGCCTCGGGTCCCCGGTCGAGCCGGAAGAGCGCCCGGGCGTGGAGCACGTGGGCGCGCGGGTCGTCCGGAGCGACGGCGTGCACGCGCTCGAGCGCGTCGAGCGCCTCGGGGAGCCGGCCGAGCGCTGCGAGCAGGTCGGCTCGCGCGAGGAGCAGCTCGACGTCGTCCGGCGTCGCCTTCAGGAGCTCCTCGCAGGCGGCGAGCGCCGGGAGCTCGCCGCCCTGCGCCCGGGCCAGCTCGAGCTTCATCCGGAGCGCGCGGTGGCTCTCGGGAACGAGCTTCAACGCCTTATCGACGTACTGCGTCGACGTCGCGTCGAGCTGCTGGGCCCGGAGGTAGGCGTCCGCGGCCTCCGACGTCTGACCGAGCAGCTTCAGCGCGTCGCCGCGCGTCGCCCAGAGCCCCTTGTCGTGCGGATTCCCCTCGATCGCCTTCTCGGTGAGCGCGACGACCTCCTCGAGGTCCTGGTTCTACGCGAGGAGGATCAGCGCCTTGTGATGGAGGAGCGCGGACGCCCCCGGCGCGAACTGGAGCCCGAGGTCCACGGCCCGACGCGCGAACTCGGGCTGGGAGGCCCGATAGAACGCCATCGCCGATTCGTCGAGCCACGGAGCGATCTCCGTGCCGGCGTCCGCGAGGTCCTTCTCGTGGGACTCGACGGACGCGAGGAACGCTTTGAGCGCGCTCGTGTACTGCCCGCGGTCCGGAGCGCTCTCCGCGTCCTGGGCCGTGCGGTACCGCCGGCGCACTTCGTCGAGGGCGCTCGTTCCCGGGGGGCTGGATGCTACGCTCGCCGCCGCCATCGGCTCCCGTTCGATGAACTTCCCCGATTAAATATAGGACCTTCAGTGGCCGCGCTCGGCCCGGCGCGCTCCCCGCCGCGCCGGCCCGCTTATCCGTGCGCTCGACTCGGGAGCCCCGTGAGGAGAAGATCCGGGCCGTCCCGACCCCGGAAGGCGATCTTCGACCCCGTGCACGGGCCGATCGCGCTCGACCCGCTCGCCCTCGACCTGATCGGCACCCCCGAGTTCCAGCGCCTTTGGGGGATCCGGCAGACCGGCTTCGCGCACCTCGTCTTTCCCGGTGCGAATCACACCCGGCTCGAGCATTCCCTCGGCACGTACTGGGTCGCCGGACGGTTCGCCGAGCACCTGGGGCTCGACCCGGACTCCGCGCGAGCGGTGACGACCGGGGCGCTCCTCCACGACCTCGGCCATGGCCCGTTCTCCCACACGCTCGACGGCGCGATGCGCGAGGTGCTGGGTCACGGACACGAAACGGAGTCGCGGGCGCGGATCCTCGGCCGGGCGCCAGGCGATCCCACGATCCCGTCGATCCTTCGACGGCACGGCGTCGACCCGGGCGACGTGGCGACCCTGGTCGATCCCGGCCCTCGCCGACGACCGTCGGGGCTCGGCCGCATCCTCCATGGCGCGATCGACGCCGACCGCGTCGACTACCTCCAGCGCGATGCGCACTACACCGGGGTCGCCCACGGCGCGATCGACGCGGTTCGCCTGCTCGACACCGTGCGCGTCGCCTCGAACCGCATCGTCTTCGCCGAGAAGGGGCGGAGCGCGGTGGAAGGGTTCCTCGTCGGTCGCGCGCTGATGTACTCGACGGTCTACTTCCACAAGACCGTCCGCGCGGCCGAAGTGATGGCCCAGGCGGCCGTGGAGCGGCAGCCCGGGTTTCCCGAGAGCGCCCGCCCGCAGTTCGGCTGGTCGGACGGCGAACTGCTCGTCCGGCTCGGGGAGGCAGGGGGCCTTCCGGCGGCCCTCGTGCGTGGTCTCACGACCCGGCGGCTGTACAAGCGGGCGTTCGGCTGGCGGGAGGTCACGCCCCGGGCCCGACGGCGCTGGCTCCGGCTCGCGGCCGAGCCGTCCGAGCGTCGCGCGCTCGAGGACCGGCTCGCCGAGCGCCTCGCCGCGCCCGCCGGGTCGATCCTCCTCGACCTCTCCGGTGTGGAGGTCCGCGGGGATCCCGCCGAGGACTGGGCCGAGGTCGGGATCGACTCGGGCGGACGCGTGAGCTATCCGTTCCGGGGCCCGGGTCCTTGGGAGGCGCTCGTCCACCGTCCGCCCGCGGACTGGCCGGTCAGCGTCTACGTCGCGCCCCGCTGGCGCGTCGCCGCGGCGCGGCTCTTCGCGCGGGACCCTTCGGCGTGGCCTTGAGGCCGCCGGGGGCGTCGTCCTCGTGCCCGAGCAAGCTCCGCCACTCGGCGTCCGCGATCGGCATCACGCTCAGTCGTCCGAACTTGAGGAGCGGGCTGGCGGCGAGCGACGGGTCCGCGCGCAGCGTGGCGAGCGGGACGCGCGTCCGGAGCGGGCGAACGGCCGCGATGTCGACGAGCCACGATCCCCGGTCGTCGCGGGGATCGGCGCGCGGGAGGGACGTCACGCGCCCGAGCCCGACGAGCGCCCGCTCCGCGCCGGTATGGTAGATGAGGAGCTCGTCGCCCGGCCGCATCTGTCGCAGGTTCCGTAGCGCGAGCGCGTTGTGGACCCCGTTCCACTCGGTCGAGCCGTCGCGCTCGAGGTCGTCGTAGGAGTAGCTCTCCGGGTCCGACTTCACGAGCCAGCGCGCCACGGGCGTCCGAGCCGTCGGGGAACTAAGCCTCTCCGCCGCGCCCGGGCGCTCAGCCGAGCACGATCCCTTGCGGCGTGATCGCGAACGGCCGGCGCTCGGGGTCGTGGGCAGCCCCCCGCATCCGGACGATCTTGATCTGCCGAACCGACCGGTCCCCGATCCACTTGCGCGTGAGGAGGATCTCCCCCCGCGTCAGCACCTCTTCGGGCGTGAGGAGGCCGGGGCTGCTGGGCGTCGCGGTGATCAACGCGGTGACGTTCTGCTCGGAGAGGAACCGCAGGAGCGACTGGATCTCGGTCCGCTCCGCTTGGACGTCCGCCGACGCCTTCACGGCGAATCGTCGGACCGAGGTGATCGAGTCGACGACGACCCGGCGGAACGGCACGTCCGCCATCTGTTGGCGGAGCTTGAGATAGATCGACTGGATCGAGATCTCCTCGATGTCGGCGGACGAGCGCTTCTCGGGCGTGGCGAGGTCGCGCATCGACTTCAGGTCCGACATGGTTCGGATCTCCTGGACGGCGGCCGTGCGCTTGATCGCCCGCGTGCCGGGGTTCGCGTCGAGCGTCTTCACGGCGTTCAGGTCCCAACCGAACGACCGGACGTTCTCCACGATCTCGTTCGGAGGCTCGTCCACCGCGACGAGGAGGACCTCCTCTCCGAGCCGGAGGCCTTCGAGCAGGAAGGTGAGACCGAGCAGCGTCTTTCCGCTGCCGGTCGCGCCGGTCACCAGATACGGGCGCCCGGCGATCAGGCCGCCTCCGAGCATCCGGTCGAGACCCGGGATTCCCGTCGTCACGCGCTGCTGGACCGACGGCGGCGGGGCCGGTGTCGTCATCCGCCCTCCTTCGGCGCCTCGGGCGGCGGGGCGGCTGCCGGCGGGGCGGTTTCAACCGGCGCTGGCGAGTCGGCGGCCGCCGCCTCGCCTGGGGGGACGGTGCCCGGCATCGCCGAGATCACGCTCGGCGCCTTGCGCTTCCGGACGGCCTTCCGCCGGGGTTTGGCCGGGGCGGGAGGCTCGCCCGGCGGCGGCCCACCCGCGGCGACGGGGGCGGGCTCGCCGGGCACCGACCCGGGCGGTTCCGGTGCGGCGACCTTCTTCGTCGGCCGCGTCGCGCGCTTCGCCTTCTTCTTCACCGAGGCGGTAGCGGTCGGCGCCTCGACGGACGGAGGCTCCGCGGGCGGCACCGAGGGCGCAGCGACGGTCGCGGGCCCTCCCACCGGTGTCGGGGGGGGCGGAACCGGGCCCCCCGCACTCGAGGGAGGAACCGGAACGACGGGAACCGCGTTCACCGGCGGGGCGAGGGGGGCCGGCGGCGGGGGCGGTGGTGGAGGTGCGATCGGAGGGCCCATCTGCGGTAGTGGCGGCGGCGTAGCCCGGGAGGTGACCTCCGCCGCCGGGCGGCGAGTCTCCCCGGTGGCTCCGGAACCGATCTTCGGCGGCGGGGATGCCGAGGTCGCCGCGCCCGGTCGCACGGCCGTCACGGCGCTCGGAATCCGCGGCGGCTCGGGGGGAGCCGCACGGCGGGGCGGAGGAGGAGCCCGCGCGGCTTCCGGAGCGCCTGACTTGGGTTGCGGCACCGGGGGCGCCGCCCGGGTCGGGAACGGCGGCGGGGTGGCGCTCGGCGGAGGGGCGATCGGGGTTGTCGGGGTCGCGGGGGCCGGGGCCGGCGATTTCGGAGTAGCCGAGCGAACCGGAGGCGGGAGGGGAGGCGGAGGCGGCTCGGCGGATGCGGGCTTCGGCGTCGGTGCCGGGGAGCGCGCCGGAGCCACGACGACCGGAGGCGGCGCTGGAGAGGGCGCGGGGACCCGCGGCGGAGCCGCCGAAGGAACCGCCGGCACTGGAGCGGCCGGAGAGGGAATCGGCACCGCGGGCTCGGGCGCCGGCGCGGGCGCGACGACCGCGGTCACCGGCGGTGGGGGTGTCGGGGTTGGGGAGACGGGCGGGACCACCAGCGGAGGTACCGGTACGGGAACGACGGGGGGCGGCGCCTCGACAACCGGTTCGGTTGGCGGGGGAGGCGCCAGTGGCGGCGGGCTGGCAAGGGCCCCCGCCGGAACGGGCGGTGACGCGGGAACTTCTACCGCTGGCGGAAGCGGGGCTGGCGGAGGCGCGAGCGCGGGCGGAGGGGGGGCCGTCGCGAGGACGGCCCGCACTTCTTCCAGTTGCTGCGCGAGGACGGGGAGCGGCGGCAACGTCGTCGGCGCGACGCCACCGCGCGCGGAATCGGCACGCGCCAGCACGCGCTTCATCGCCTCGGCCGCGGCGGGCGAAGGCGACGTCGGAGGAGGCGAGACGCTCCGGTAGTCCCCCGCGACGTCCATCGCGAGCGCGGAGGCCCGCGCGATCGCGGCGCCGGCCTCGGCCGCGTCGTTCGACTTCACCGCGGCGATCGCCGCTTCGATCGCCGTGCGAACGGCCGTGGTGTCCGCGCCGATCGCGACCAGGTCCTGCACCTCGTCGGCGAGGGGGTCGAGCGGCGAGCCGACCGCGGCGGGTGCGGGGGCCGCCGCCACCCTCACGACCGGCACCGGTTCTACGATCTGCCGGGTGTCGCGGGAGATCGTGACCTGGACGTTGATGTCGAGGCCCTGCGGGCCGATGCGGTACGGGTGGAGCCGGATGTCGTGCGAACCTCCCCGGAACTTCTCCACTCCGACCGCCCGCACGGTCAGCCCGTCGAGCTCCCATCGGAAGAGCCGGATCTCGCCGCGGGCGAGGATCCGTTCGGTCGTGTCGACGTCCTCGAGAGGGGACTCGACCGTGAGGAGGGTCGTCACCTGGAGGTCCGAGAGGAACCGGAGGAATGTCTGGGCGCCGGCGACCTCGTTGAACCCCTTCATGCAGAAGTACTGGAGCGCGGTCAGCGAGTCGATCACCACCCGCGTGAATCCGCGACGGGCGATCTCGCTCCTCAGCATCTGCTCGAGGCCGGTGATCGTGACCTCGACGCCCGTGAGCTCGGGCGTCCGACGGATGACGTACGGAACTCGGGAGAACGGCAGCGACGAGCGGACCGCCGAGATGTCCTTGAACGGGACCCGCTCGTACCGCATCACGTCCGGGATCGCGTCGAACACCTCGACCCGGTCGAGCTCGGAGCCGAGTCCCCGGTGGTTGATCCGCATCTCGTTCGGCGGCTCTTCGAGCGTGACGATGAGGCTACGCTCGCCCCGGCGGATGCCCTCGCAGAGGAACTCGAGCGCGAGGGACGTCTTCCCGGTCCCGGCGGGACCGACGATGAGGTACGGGCGACGGGGGATGACCCCGCCCTCCAGCATCGAGTCCAGTCCGGCGTTGCCGGTCGAGATGCGGTGTTCAGGCTCGGGCGCAGGTGCCTTCGCGTTCGCGGCCGACCCTCCTGCGGCGCCCAACCATCGAGAGAATTCTCCGCGGCGGAGGCATGGCCTGCCCCGCTTGAAGTAGTTTCGGGACCTTCGGCGCTCCTCCGCCGAGGGACGGCGGCGCAAGGGCTATCTTCGCTCGCGGACCCGGGCGGCCCGTGACGCGGCCGAGCCCCCGTGCCGCCGGGGCGTTGCGGATGCGGTCGCTGGCCGCCAACTTCCCGAACCAGCTCCTCGAGGGTTTCCGGGCCGGGCAGGAGGCCGCGCCGCCGGCCGCGGACCGACCGACGACCGTCTACTTCGTGGGCATGGGCGGGTCGGCGATCGCCGCCGACCTCGCGCGCAGCGTCGTGGAGAACGAGACCTCCCTCACCGTGCGCCTCGTGCGGTCGCCCGAGCTTCCGCGCGGCGTCGACCGGCGGGCCCGGGTCGTGCTCGTGAGCTACTCCGGAAACACCTGGGAGACCGTACGGGCCTACGAAGCGGCGGGCCGCGCCGGTGCCTCTCGGGTCGTGATCGCATCGGGCGGCGAGCTCGCGGAGCGCGCGGCGCACGACGACGTCCCTCTGCTCTTGCTCCCACCGGGGACCCCGCCCCGCTCCGCCGTCGGAAACACGTTCGGCGGCATCCTCGGACTGCTCGACCCCTGGTTCCCCGAGTCGAACGAGGCGCGGCTCGCCCGGATCGTCGCGCGTCTGCGGCGCCTCGTCCCCCAGTACGCCGGGGCGCGCGGGCCGGCCGCGCGGATCGCCGCCCGGCTCGCCCGGAGGACCCCCGTCATCTATGCCGAAACCGCGTTCGGAGGCGTCGCCCGACGCTGGAAGACTCAGATCGAGGAGAACGCGAAGCAGCTCGCCACGTTCGACGAGGCGCCCGAGCTCCTCCACAACGCAATCGTGGCCTGGGACGCGATCTCCGCCCGCGAAGCCCGGCGGTACGGGATCGTCCTGATCGAGTGGACCGAGGAGGCGGCGATCACCCGCCGCGCGTTCCGCCATTTCGAGCGACTCGCGTCGGCGCGGGGGGCGAGCGTCACCCCCGTGGAGCTCGCGCCCGAGGACCGGCTCGACGCGACGCTCGCGGGAGTGTCGCTCGGCGATCACGTGAGCCTCTTCCTCGCGGAGCGCCGACGCGTGGACCCTCTCCCGTTCGACGCGATCGGCCGGTTGAAGGCCGCGCTCCACGACCCGCGGGCGTGAGGGTCGAAGAGACATGACCCCGAGCGGCGGGGTCGCTCCAACGGCCGCCTCGGGAGGCCGGCCGGACAACGACCAAATAGGCGCGACGCTCCGCTCCCTCCGGGTGCTGAGGTAGCCTAGCTCGGCCAAGGCGCCAGATTCGAGATCTGGTGGTGCGTATGCATCGCGGGAGTTCAAAGGGCGCCGGGACGGGGAGTCCCGCGCCGGAAACTCTCCCCCTCAGCGCCTCCCCGACCGTCCACGTCGTCCTCGAACTCACCCGCGGCGGAGCCGTCGATCGGCGCGAGCTCGACGTGGCCGTCGGCACGCCGGTCCGGGCCGTGCTCCGGTCCCTGGGGCAGTTCCCCGAGGGGTCGGCCGTCCTCTTCGAAGCGACGTCGGTCCCGCTCGACACCCCCATTGAGGGGCCAATCCACCTCACGGTGGTGCCGACCTTCTCCGGAGGGTGAGCGAGGGTCGAGCGCGGCTCCCGCCGGCGGGGAAGGGTTAAGGTAGCGCTTTTCGTCTCTAGTACCTCCGAGAGAGGACCGTGCCCACGAGCTGTCCAATCTGCGAACAACCCATCCCGTCGACCGTGGGTCATTGCTCGGTCTGCGGGTTCCCGACGGCCTTGGCCATCGAGGGGCTGAGGTCGCTCGGGCCGGACGGCATCGTCGGGGGGGAACCGGACGGAGGGGCGGCCGTCGCCGCGGTCCCGGCGCACCCGGTGCCGGCGTCCCCGTCGCCCGAGGCGGAGCTCTGCGCGACGATCAGCCGCGACCTCCGGAACAAGATGGAGTACGTCCGCGAGCTCGGTCGGGGTGCTCCCGACGTGACGAACGAGATGTGCCAGGCGGCCTTGAGCGAGGCCGAGGGCCGGGTCTCGGAGGCGCTCGAGGTCCTGCGCCGCGCCCAGCAGAGCCTGGACCGCCAGACCGACGAGCTGCTCACGCGGCGGCTCGCGTCGCTCGAAGCGAGGGAGAGCGCGCTGCGCGAGACCGGCGTGCGGTTCGCGATCGGAGGGGACATCAACCGCCTGCGCGGCTCGATCGACGGCGGCCAGCGCGAGGTCGCGGGAGGCTTCCTGGTCGAGGCGGAGCGGCGGATGACGCAGTTCGAGTCCGACTGGCGCGGACTGCAGGGGCTCCTTCGCCAGATCGACGCCCTGCGGAAGGAGGCAGCCGACCTCGGCATCCCGCTCGGCGAGATCGCCGGAGAGGTCTCGGAGATCCGGGCGCAGCTGCAGGAGCCCGACATCACCGAGGACGCCCTCGACACCATCGCGCAGTCCGCGGCGCAGACGCTGATGCTGCTCCACGAGGCGATCCCGACGTCGCTCGAGGAGGAGCTCGCCCGGCACGAGTCGTCGCTCGACCGGTACCCGGACGATCATGTGGCGAGCGCGCCGGCCCGCCGCCTCCACAGCGAGGCCCAGCGCCATCTGAAGAAGGGGCGGCTCACGGACGCGGTCGCGAGCGTTCGGGAGCTGCGCCGGGAGGTCGAGCGGCTCGAGCAGTCGCAGGAGCTGCACGACGTCGCGGTCGGGGCCGCGCCCGCGGAGCCACCTCGCGCCGCCGAGACCGAGTCGGAGACGCTCGACCGTCTCCTCAAGAAGGCCCGCTCGCTGGCCGGCCGGGTCCGCACGCTGCCGCCGGACAGCGAGGTGGCGCGCGAGGCGGCCGCCCAGATCCGCGAGGTCACGGACCTGCTGAGGAACCGGGAACTGCGCGGCGCCGACCAGGCGCTCGCGCGGCTGATGCGGATGCTCGCGTCCGAACCGGGGGAGAACTAGGCGATGCCGAAGGTCCCGCCGGTCTCCGTCGCCGAGCTCCGCTCGCGCCTCGAGCGCATCAGCGCCCAGGCGCACTCGCTCGAGCTCGAGGGGTTGCCGTTCCCTACCGCTCAGGTCCGCGAGTCGTTCGAGCAGGCCGTCCAGGCCGGAGCGATCGAGAAGGCGGCGCTCGTCATCAAGGGCGCCGAGAACCTGCTCGCGAAGGTGCTCCAGGACTGGTCGTGGGTCCGCGAGCTCCTCCGACGAGCGGACGAGCTCCGCTCGATCGCGTCCACGCTCGGCGTCGACCTCCAGCACCTGGACGCCCGCGTCGGGAATCCGCGGGTCCGCCTGCAGACCGATCCGTTGAGCTCGGGCTCGATGGAGAAGGCCGCGGCGTCGGCCTCGCTCGCGCTCGCGGTCCTGAACGACACGATTCCGAAGTTCTGCGTTCAGGAGGCGCAGAACCTGGGCGAGTCGATCCGGCGGGCTCGCAACCGGGGCGAGGACGTCCGGGAGGCGGTCGCCTCGTTCAACGCGCTCCTGCTCGCCGTCCAGGACCAGAACCTCGCGATCTCCGCCCAGCGCCTGGTCGAGGCGCGTCGCGCGGTCTCCCGCATCCCAAGGGCGCCGGCGCTCCCGGCCCCGGGACCGCACGAGGAGGAGGAGATCCTCCTCGAGGCTCGGAACCTCGCCCGGCGTCTCCAGCGGATCAAGGGAAAGGCGCGCGACGCACACAGCGCCGCGCGCCTGATGGCCCAGGTCCGCGCCGTCATCAGCGAGGAGCGGCGGTACGGGACGCCCGAGGAGGAGATCGAGGACCTCTGGCGCGTCGTCGACCAGATCTCGCGCGAGCGGACGCTCGCTCGCGAGGCGGTCGCGCCGCTGATCGCCTCGACGGCCGAGGAGCCGCTCGACGCCGCGGAGCCGAACGGCCTCGATGCCGACGCCGAGGGGGGGCCCGACGACCGGCCGCCCGACGAGGGCGGCGACGACGAGGCCGAGGAGGGAGGCGAACCGCGCGCGCCGGTCGCGTTCCTGCCGTACAACCCCTACATTCCCCCCGAGATCCCGGGTGCGCCGAGCGCCGACAACGACCCGAACTCCCCGGCGAACCGGGCCCGGAACCGGGGCTCCCGGGCTCGACCGTAAGCCTATAATACCTATCGCAAGTCGTTTATACCACTTGTCGCGAGTCGGCGGCCGACCGGCAGCGCGCGAGGTAGGCCGAGTGCACGCCGTTACTCCCTCGGGCCATCTGACCGTCCGAACGGGCGGGCCCGAGGTCGTTCCCGAGGGCACGCTCGTGCGCGACGAGC